>JACQFP010000065.1 GCA_016200005.1 Verrucomicrobiota bacterium
CGCAGCCAACAACCCAAAGCACAATACAAAACCACCACCGACTTCCAAGCTGCCATGGGAGAAAACAACCTCGCCAAAGCCATGCGATTCGTCACACGCAAACGTCCATGCCTCTAAAAACACGCTCATGCATACGCGCTGTCTTCGCACCAATTTATTGGTTTTTCTTTTTTAAAAACATCCGGCATATTCGAAACGAGGAAACAATTGCGACGGAGGTAGTTTCAGAAGGCGAGTAGTATTACCCGTGCACAGCTAAATCGCCCCGTCTCAGCACTTCAATTCATCGACAAATCTTCCGGCGTTTCGGCCAGCAGTCGGTATTTGCCACCTTTCTGGCGCAAGATCATCGGCCAGAGTTGTTCGGGTTTGGCCTCGAAGACGATTTCGAGCGAGGCGGGATGAGTCAGCCAGGCGTTGCGTTTCATTTCCTCTTCAAGCTGGCCGGGACTCCAGCCCGCGTAGCCCGCGAACATCCTTATTTTCTTGGTGGTCGAAAAAGATTCGCCGATATCGATGAGCTCGTCGAGCGAATGGCCCAAGTCCAGATTCGGCATCACGCTGGCGTCAGGAACAAAACTGTCCGAGTGCAAAAAACTCAACGCGCCGGGCTGCACGGGACCGCCGAGATAGAGTGGTTGTTCCTTGAGTTGTTCGGGCAAATCCGCAACCAGCGCGTCGCCCACCTTGTTTCCGCTCGAACGGTTCAAGACGAGGCCGAACGCGCCCTCGGCATCGTGCTGGCAGATCAGCACCACCGAGCGATGGAAAAATGATCCGCGCAATTGCCCGCCATCCAGCAGCAACTGGCCTTTCAGATATTTCGCGGTGTCGGACATACAACTAGTTTACCGCCCCAGTTTGCATCAAGCTTGCCCGGTTGACAATTTCGATTAAATTCAAACCATGACAAAAATTCTTCTACTATTGCTGCTGGCTGTGGCACTGGTCGCCGGGGGATGTTGCACGCATTCGGGCAGTCGCGAGTTCATCCCGGGCAAGGGCTGGGTGCCGAATGACTGACTCGTAAAAACGTTGGTTTGCCACCCGGTTGGAGGTCCGCAGGCAACGATATAGCGCAGCGAAATTCAACCAAGAGTGGCCCGTTGATCAAATCAGTGCTTTGACCTTCTTACCAATGGCGGCTGCATCAATGCCATACTTCGCCATGAGTTCCTCCGCTTTTCCGGAGTGCGGCAGTTCGTTCACCGCCAGCTTGTGCACCCGGATGCCATCGGCGCTCAGTTCGCCGGCCACGGCGTCCCCCAACCCGCCTTCAGGATAATGATCCTCGACCGTAACGATCGTGTTGTTGGTCTTCTGCGCGGCATCGCGAATCACTTCTTTGCCCAGCGGCTTGATGCTGTAAGCGTCAATGACAGTGATGCCGACGCCTTCCTTGGCCAAAGCCTCAGCCGCTTTTAACGCTTCAAAAAGCGTCACGCCCGCCGCGACCACAGTGACCTTATCGCCGGCGGATTGCTTGAGCACTTTCGCGCCGCCGATGGGAAATTGTTCGTCGTTCTGGTAGATCACGGGCGTCTTTGGACGTGACGTGCGCAAGAAAGCGATGCCCTTGGTCAACGCCATTTGTTCTACCAGCTTTTCGGTGCTCACTGCATCGCTCGGATATAACACGACGCTGCCGGCAATGGCGCGCATGATGGCGAGGTCTTCCAAGGCCATCTGCGACGGGCCATCCTCGCCAATGCTCACGCCGACGTGCGAACCGGCCATCTTGAGGTTCGCCATTGAGATGCCGGCCACGCGAATCTGGTCAGCCGCGCGTTCAAAGAAACAGGCGAACGTGGAAGCGAACGGAACCTTGCCGCGCGTACCGAAGCCAGTCGCCACGCCCACCAGGTTTTGCTCGGCAATGAAACATTCGGTGAATCGATCGGGAAATTTTTTGAAAAACTTTTCCGCAAAGGTTGAATTCTTGGTGTCGCCGTCCATGGCCACGATCCGTTCGTCAACCTCTCCAATGCGCACCAACGCGTTGCCATAAGCCTCGCGCGTCGCCACCATGTCACCAAGTTTGTAAGTGGTCGGCGGGTATCCGGCGGGCGCTTCGTTCTTCGGCAACGGTAATTGACTGGGCGCCGGAATGGGAACGCCGATGCCGGATTTTGCTTTCGGTTGAAGTTCCGATGTGGCTTTGCCCGCTTCATCCTTGGAAAGAGCCTTGCCGTGCCATCCCTCCTTGTCCTCGATGAAGGAAATGCCCGCGCCTTTCAGAGTTTTGGCCAGAATCGCCAGCGGTTGTTTACCCAATCCAACTGCCGCAAGCACTTCGACAATTTCCTCCATGTCGTGCCCGTTGATGACTTCCGTCCGCCAGCCAAACGCTTCGAATCGCCTGCGATATACATCAAGGTCGTGGCCGAACGCGGTCGGCTGACTTTGACCCAACCGGTTCACATCAACAATTGCGGTGAGATTGTTGAGATGATAAATGCCCGCCAGCGACGCGGCTTCCCAAACGCTGCCTTCCGCACATTCGCCGTCGCCGAGGAGAACAAAAGTGTTGTAGTCCAAGTTGTCGAGGCGCGCGCACAGTGCCATGCCCACGCCAACGCTCAATCCCTGACCGAGCGAGCCGGTCGCCACATCGGCGAACGATAGTCGCGGCGTCGGATGGCCTTCGAGATCGCTGCCAAGTTCGCGCAACTTCAAGAGGTCGGCCACCGGGAACAGTCCGGTTTCTGCCCACGCCGCGTAGAGCAGCGGCGCGGCATGCCCTTTGGAAAGAATGAAGCGGTCGTTGTTCGCATAATGCGGATTCTTCGGGTCGTAACGCATGTGGCCGAAGAACAGTGCAGCCACCAAGTCCGCTGCCGAGCAGCACGAGGTCGGGTGACCGCTGCCAGCCGCCGTGGTGGCCGCGATGGAGTGAATGCGTAGCTGGTTGGCTATGCCGGACAGTGTTTCAACAGAGGTATCGTTCATTAGATTTGCAAACTCTACGGGGCGACGACCAAAAGGAAAGACCGAAAATTGAAAGGGTGTTGTTGAAAGCGAAACTCGACTCGCCGGCAGACTACTACTTTGGCAACGCGTGACCGGGGATACTACAAATCGGCGCCAGGCCAACGGTATTGATCGTATAGACTCCACCGGCAGGACAGACCGGCAGGGCGTTGCCCTTGAAGTAGTGCAAGAGTTCGCTTTGGTTCACGAGCGAAGTGGCAGTTTTTCTATTCTCCAATGCCCATTGCTGTTTCGCGCCGTCAATCTGGCGAAGGTTGTTGATGCAGGCGTTGACCGGCGCCTGGGCCGGGTCCGTTGCCGCCGCTGGCCGAATGCCATATCGCTGTTCAAATAGTCTTCGTTGTTCGGCAGTCATCGTGGCCAATGGTGAGTTGGTGCGGAGTGATTGAGCCGCGGCTTGTGCAGCCTGTACTTGCGCCTGCGCGGACTGAATCTGGGCTTGAGCCGTCTGCGTCTGTTTGGTCAACGCCAGTTTTTCCTCCCGCAACTGCCGGATTTCATTGCGCAGCCGGGGCAGGTCGGCATTGTCCTTGCGCAGACGGGCCAGTTCATCGCCTTGCACCTGGATTTTTTTCAACTCCTCATTTTCCGCCCGCAGTGTTTGCAAGTCCTGAACTTCGGGTCGCAATTTCGCCAGCTCAGTTTCCTTTTGCGCGCTGGCAGTGTAGAAAAAGTACGCCCCCGCGACGGCAGCCACCGCCAGCAGCCACGGAAATAAAATCTTGATTGATTTCATACCCATCCATTCATCCCGAACCGTACCTTGCCTCGAAACGATCCGCTTCAAACTGGTGCGCGTGGCGGGAGTTGAACCCACAACCTGCGGCTTCGGAGGCCGTCACTCTATCCAATTGAGCTACACGCGCATGATCGACAGCGAACAAAACTAGGCGAATCCGCGCCTCCCCGCAAACAGTTTTGTCGTGGTCAAATTCACTCCATACTTGCTCTCTGCCGCCGCTTTCTCTAAAAAAACCGCGCATGTCTGCCACTGCCCGCAATAATTATTTGCCTTCACGCCACTCCTTTGATCTGCCCGCTTACCTGGCTTCACGCACGGTTGCTGTCAACCGCGCGTTGTACCGCTTGCTGCCACCGGCCACGGCCAGACCCGCTACGCTCCATCGGGCGATGCGTTATTCCCTGTTCGCGGGCGGCAAGCGATTGCGTCCGGCCCTTTGCCTGGCGGCTGCGGCGGCGTGCGGCGGTCGCGAGTCCGACGCGCTGCCCCTGGCCTGCGCAGTGGAATGTATCCACACCTATTCGCTGATTCATGACGATCTGCCCGCGATGGACAATGATGATTATCGCCGGGGCAAACTCACGAATCACAAGGTTTTTGGCGAGGGCATCGCGATCCTGGCGGGTGATGCGCTGTTGACGCAGGCGTTTGAGATTGCGGCACGATGCAAGGGCTGGCCGCGTTTTTCGCATCGAGACATTGTCCTCGAGATTGCGCGCGCCGCCGGCTCGCTGCAATTGATCGCTGGACAAGTCGCTGATCTCGAAGGCGAAGGGAAAGAGATTTCCGCCGCACAACTCAAATACATTCACGAGCGCAAGACTTCGGCGTTGCTTTGCTGTTCCGCGCGGCTCGGCGGCATGAGCGCCAACTGCACGCCTCCACAACTTCAGGCGTTGACGCGTTTTGGTTACAACGTGGGACTGGCCTTCCAGATTATCGACGACATTCTGGACATCACGCAAACCAGCGATCAACTCGGCAAGACCGCGGGCAAGGATGCCGCGGCGAAGAAGGCAACTTATCCTTCGATAGTCGGTTTGGAAAAATCGCGCCGACTCGCGAAAGCCCTGACAGGTCGCGCGTTTGGAGCGTTGAAGAGTTTTCGGGGCGGGGCGGTTGCGTTGGAAGCCCTGGCCGAGCACCTCCTCCAGCGCGACCGTTGAGCCGGCAGGCGGAAGCTTGAACGCCAACGTGGTGCAAGCTCCCGCGCTCCACTTTCCCGCATGACGGTTCTGGTCAGCGCACGCCGGTGAATCACTGCTGGATTTGCGCCTGCGACTGCGGTATGCTCCCGGCCTATGTTCGACACCATTAAAGCTCAGTTGCCGACCGCTGCCGGGAAACTTGCCCACTTGCGGAGGTTTCTTTGACGTGCCCAGCGCGCAAAAGCGGCTTGGCGAACTGGACGCTTTGATGGCGGCCGAAAATTTCTGGAACAATCGCGAGCAGGCCCAGAAACTCATCGACGAAGCCAATTCCCTCCGCAGCAAAATCGAACCGCTGCTTTCCGCTGAAAAGCAACTCGACGATTTCCGCGTCATGGTCGAGTTGAGTGAAGCCGAGCCCGAAGCCGAGCAGGTCAAACATCTGCGCGATCTGGAGCGCGACCTCGCGAAGTTGTTCAAGGAACTGGAGGCGCACGAGCTGGAGGTTTTTCTCAGCGGCCCGCACGACAAGAACAATTGCATTCTCAGCATCAACGCCGGCGCGGGGGGCACGGAGTCGTGCGACTGGGCGAGCATGCTCATGCGGATGTATCAACGCTGGTGCGAGTCCCGCGGGTGGAACGTGGAGGTGACCGATGCGCTGCCGGGCGAAACCGCCGGCATCAAGAGCGTCACGATGTTGATCGAGGGCGATAATGCCTACGGTTATTGCAAGGCCGAACGCGGCGTGCACCGGCTCGTGCGCATTTCGCCGTTCGATTCGAACAAACGACGCCACACCAGTTTCGCCAGCCTGGATGTGATCGCGGAAATTGAAGAGACGTCGCCGGACATCGTCATTCCGCCGACCGAGTTTCAAATCGACACGTTCCGCTCCGGTGGCAAAGGGGGACAGAACGTGAACAAAGTCGAAACCGCCGTGCGCATTACGCATGTTCCCACCGGGTTGGTGGTGGCATCGCAGAGCCAGCGTTCGCAGCATCAGAACCGCGCGACGGCGATGAAGCTGTTGCTCTCGCGCATCTACGCGCAGCGGCTCGACGCGCAGAAGCAGGAGATGGAACGGTTTTATGGCGAGAAAGGCAGCGTCTCCTGGGGCAACCAGATTCGCAGTTATGTCTTTCAGCCCTATCGCATGGTGAAGGATTTACGGACGGGCGTCGAAACCAGCAACGTGCAGGCCGTGATGGACGGCGACCTTGACGCGTTCGTGAACGGCTGGCTGCGCGCCGGTTGTCCGACCAAACGGATGCAAGGCGTGAAAGATGAAGAAGAATAACGAAATCCAAAAGACGAAATCCAAAAGAAATCCGAAGCCCGGAATCCGAACCAATGGGCAGCGCGACATTCGGTCTTCGGAATTCGGATTTGTTTCGGATTTCGGGATTCGGGCTTCGGATGTTTCAATGTGAACCTCCTCGACACCATCGTAGCGCAGAAGAAACGCGAAGTTGCCTCCTTGCCGGCGCGGCTCATTGCGGCGGCTGATTTGCGGGAGGCGTTGCGCGAGCGCGATGAGCGCCGGGATTTCTTTGCCGCATTGCGCAAGCCGGGGACCCGCCACGTGGCGTTGATTGCGGAAGTGAAGAAGGCATCGCCGTCGGCGGGCGTCATCTGCAAGGACTTTGATCCGGTGCGCATTGCGAAGGAATACGAGGCGGCGGGGGTGAGTTGTTTGTCGGTGCTCACGGACAAGGAGTTTTTCCTGGGCTCGCTCGATCACCTGAAACAAATCCGTCGCGTGGTGAAGCTGCCGCTGTTGCGGAAGGACTTCATCATCGACGAGCGGCAGATTCTGGAAGCCATCGAATGGGGCGCGGACGCCATCTTGTTGATTGTCGCCATTCTGAGCGACGCGCGGTTGAAGCATTTTCATTCGCTCGCAACTGAGGCTGGTTTGGCAGCGCTGGTAGAAGTGCATGACGAAGCCGAACTGGATCGCGCTCTGGCGGCGGGAGCAAGACTCATCGGGGTTAACAACCGCGACCTCAAAACGTTCCAGGTTGATCTGGCGACAACTGAGCGGCTCGCGGCAAAGCTGTTTTCGCCATCTGCCACTCGCGACTCTTCACTCCTCGTTGCGGAAAGTGGCATTCGCACCCGCGCCGATGTGCAGCGCCTGGCCAAGTGCGGCGCGCGCGCCATCCTGGTGGGCGAATCGTTGATGAAACACGGTGATGTAGCCGCCAAGGTGCGCGAGTTGCTCGGCTGAAAATCGATCCCAGGATCGGTAGCCGGGAAAATGGACGCCAGTTTCCAGCGCGCAGGAGTCCACCTTGAGTTCCGGTGCCGCGCGAAGCGTGCCGGCTTTTTTTGGCGAACACCGCGCATCCGGCGGTGTCCCCGCGCGCGAGAATGGGCGGCCGTTGTCGCGGCTTTGGACTGGCAACGAATCGTCTCGAGGGGAATGGTCTGGTGATTGGGGTGGGCTGGGAAGTGGTTACAAATGGCCAACGTGGCCGGTTGAGAACGCGCCACTCGCGCAAAGGTTCAACTCCAGGGCAAACATTCGCACTGGCTCATCCCCGCAGAATTCCAGGCCAGCGCACCTGGGCCGTTTTTGGTTTCAGCCACTATTGACCTTCTGGAGATCCCGGAGTTAGCTCCGTTGGGGGTAATGGAGGAAGCTCTCCAGCGGCGACTTGAGCCTTCGTCCGCTCCCGCTCCACTTCCATGAGAATAATTTGGGTCTCTGGAGTCATGGGGGGCTGATGTTCGGCCACGCTCGTCGGGATGCCAGGCGACTCACGCAGTTGCCGCGTTGGGATGGATGGCAAACTGTTGTTGGCCAGATTGACTCCGGCTGCCGCCGGGTTGGGATTGTTGCCGCCCGTGGCAAAGCGATTATAGGTGCTCACGCCCTGGTTCAACCCAGCACTCGGGCTTGGCGGAGCGACTGCGCCGGGACGCACAGGCGTTGCGCCGAGCGCTGCGCCAGGCGGTGCGCCGGGCACTGCGGGAGGCGGCGTGCTGGCGAGCTTGACGCCGTTGTTCTTGAAATCGATGTCCATCGGTTCACCGGCGTTTTTAATTTTCACGCGACCCGCCTTTTCGTCGATTTCCACGACTTCAATGATGCCTTCGCGTTGACCTTCGACCATGATGAACGATTCCTCCTTGCCCGGCGGCGTTCCCGGTTTGGCCGGCTCCTTCCATTGCAAGATCGCGCGTTTGGGAGAAAGAATGGTCGTGATGCCAGCGAGCTTCACCTCCGTGGCCGGCATGACGGCGGGTGGTGGCGGCACAATGGGCGGTGGTGGCTTAATGCCAAAGACATTGCGTTCAATGATGACATTGTAGGGATTCTCCTTGGCATCGGTCACCACCGCCTTGACGCCGGTGCTGAACAGAAGTCCGCCAAGCAAACCAATGGTTGTTATTTCGCTGCACTTCATGGTCATATGATAGTCGATTCCTATTGCCAACACCACTGCGAATTCAAAGTTGCAGAATTATTAGGCTGCGAAAGAACAAAAACACCAGGCCGTCCGGCGCGACGTTCTTCCGGTCCAAACTCCGCAATCAATAGGCCGCCTGTACGCCTTTGACCGAGCGTTTTTGCATCCACGGCATCAAGCTGCGCAAGCGCGCCCCGACTTTTTCAATGGAATGATTCTCGCCCTTTTTGAGCAAGGCGTTGTAGGTTTTGTAACCACCTTTGTATTCCGCCACCCAGCCTTTTGCGAACTTGCCGGATTGGATGTCCTTGAGCGCGGCCTTCATCCGCCGCTTCACGCTGGCGTCGATGATCTTCGGGCCGACGGAGACATCGCCCCACTTGGCGGTTTCCGAAATTGAAAATCTCATGCCGCTGATGCCGGCCTCGTTCATCAAATCCACAATCAACTTCAATTCGTGCAAACATTCGAAGTATGCCATCTCCGGTTGATAACCCGCCTCGACCAGCGTTTCGTAGCCGGCCTGCACCAGCGCCGTCGTACCCCCGCACAACACCGTCTGCTCGCCGAACAAATCCGTCTCGGTCTCTTCCTTGAAGGTGGTTTGCAGCACACCGGCACGAGTCGCGCCGATGCCCTTGGCCCACGCCAGCGCGACTTTCTTCGCTTGCTTGCCCCGTGGAGTAGCCGTGTATTCAGCGTCCGACATGGGCGAGGTTTTTACTCCACGGGGCGAGCTCGGGTTTTGATAAACGGCGATCAGCGATGGCACGCCCTTGCCTTCGAGATACTGGCGACGCACAATATGCCCCGGACCTTTCGGCGCGACGAGAATGACATCTACATTCTTGGGTGGAACGATGGTCTTAAAATGAATTGAAAACCCGTGCGAGAACAACAGCGTCTTGCCTTTGGTCAGATTCGGCGCGATGTCTTTTTCGTAAATGGCGGGCTGCTTGGTGTCCGGCAACGCCACAAAAATCACATCGGCGCGCCGCACGGCTTCCGCCGTGGCAACAACTTCAAACCCCCTTTCCTTCGCCACGGGAATCGATTTGCTGCCCGCGTAAAGTCCAACGATCACCTTGAGGCCGCTCTCTTTGAGATTGAGCGCGTGGGCGTGTCCTTGCGAGCCGAAGCCGAGAACAGCGAGGGTTTTGTTTTGTAACGCGCCGAGATCGGCGTCTTTGTCCGTGTAAACTTTTGCAGGCATTGTTTGGTTGACAGTTGAGTGTTGAGGTTCAGTGTAACGTTTTTGATAATTCAACGGCGTAGCTATTTATTTCCGTTCGTCAGGCCGGCGCGTCGCCGCGAAGTAGATCACGTAGAGCCACGACAAGAAACCGTGGAGAATGGACCACAGAATCGATCGGTTGCGCGTCCATGAGGCCACCACCGCAATGACGGTGCCCAAGCCGACACCGATTTGGTATGTGATTTGATGGTCCATCGGCGAGAATGCTCATTTGCGCGGCATCGCCACCTTGCCAGTGCGGGTCAAATCAATCACGCCAAAGGTCTTCATCAAATCAAGGAACTTTTCCACTTTGCTTTCGTTGCCGGTGACTTCGATGGTCATGCTCTTGGGCTGCACATCCACAATTTTGGCGCGGAAAATATCTGTGATTTGCATGACTTCGGGGCGCGTCTTGGAATCCACGCCGACTTTCACGAGCACCAACTCGCGATCCACGTATTCGCCCTCCCGGAAATCCTGCACCTTGAGCACTTCCGTCAGCTTGTTGAGTTGCTTGACGATTTGCTCCAGCGTGGCGTCGTCGCCCCGCGTGACGATGGTCATCCGCGACGTGGTTGGGTCCTGCGTGGGTGCGACGTTGAGCGTGTCGATGTTGTAGCCACGACCGCTGAACAATCCGGCCACGCGCGTCAGCACGCCGAACTTGTTTTCGACCAAGACTGAAATCGTGTGTCGCATAAATTCCTGCCGTTAAACGGGGGCGCAAACTAACAGCCGGCGAAATCAGGGTCAACCCGCAAATCATAAGCACCCATTGGTTTTCCGGAGCCGGCAATCCCGCCGCCATGGAGGCAGCGGAACAATTTCCTGTTTCTGGCGGGCGAATCCGCCTCCCGTCGGGGGGTGACAGTCGTCCAGCTTCTTGGCACACCCACCGAGCGAATCGACTTGGAAGGTTTTCAAATGTTCCCCGGTGGTACGGGCTTGCGACCGCCAGAGGGGTGTTGTCCGGTGCGGCAATTTCACATTGCAACCCACTGACAGCCTGCGCATAAACATTGCCCGGATCGGTGCACTGGAAAAGTCGAGGAGCGAACTTTGAGTCAATGAACTTGCGATCGATAGAATATGTCGGCGCACTGTGCTTGGTGGGTTGGGCGGTGTGCCTGACCACGACGAACGCGGTGGCGGCCGGGGCTGGATTAACGAAGATTGTGCTCATTGCCGGCACAAAAAGTCACGGACCGGGCGATCACGAGTACGAAAAGGGAGTAAAGCTGCTCAAGCATTGCCTTGATAGCTCGCCGAACGTCAAAGGCCTCCAGATGGAGATTCATCTCAACGGCTGGCCCAAAGACCCCGCGGTGTTGGAGGACGCGGACACAATCCTCATTTATTGCGACGGCTCTGACCACGACGAGAAAGCTCACCCATTGTTGATCGGCGACCGGATGACGACCATCGACCGGTTGATGAAACGCGGCGTGGGCTTCATGGCCATTCATTACGCGGTTTTTATTCCAAGCAAAAAAGGCGGCGACCAGTATCTCGATTGGCTGGGCGGCTACTTTGATTACGAGCACGGACCGGCAGCGAACAAGTGGTTTTCCAAAATCGAAACGAAAATTTACGCAGTGCATCCGGCCACGCCGACGCATCCGATTGCGCGCGGCCTGGAACCTTTCGAAGTGAAGGAGGAATATTATTTCAACATGCGCTTCCGCGAACCGGACGCACGGCGCATTCCCATTCTGACATTTGGTCGGGACGACAGCGATTCCGCTTCCGTCATTGCGTGGGCCGTGCAACGCGCGGATGGCGGTCGCGGGTTCGGTTACACTGGCGGACACTTTCAGAATAATTGGCAGAACGAAAACGTTCGGCGGATGGTGCTCAACGCATTGCTTTGGACTGCCAAAGCGGAAGTGCCGCCCGGCGGTGTGGCATCCACCTTGCCCGCCGACGAATAACTGCACTCAGCGGAGCCCGCGCCTCCCGCCGCGAGGCCGGAGCTGATTTACGCGAAAGCGTTGACACGTTGAAGCGACCGAACGGGAAGCCTTGGCAGCGACGCGCCGGCAACTGACCGCCTACCGATTAAATCACCACGCGGCCTACGGCTCGCCACCGATGGACATCACACCGGTCAAGGTCCTGGCGGCCAAAGTCTCTGCGGATGCCAAACCTGTCCGATTGACCCTGCGGGAGCTTCGTCCGGGAAAAATTTGCGAATTGAACGCCAGGGACTCCGCGCCAAAGACGGTGGCGAAATGCTGCATCCCGTTGCCTATTACACCTTGGATTGACTGACGGGCAACCGAGCGAGGCTGTCCGTCTATGCGATAAAAGGCCATTAACTTTTTATCGAGCGGCTGGGTGAGCGCAGGCCGCGTGCTCCCATTTTGCATCGGTATGAAGTGTGCTATGTTGATTCCAAGAAGTGGATTAACTCAGCCGGATCAGCATCCGAGGGAAGCAGAGGAAAAGGGATGTCGCCGCTGTCAACAAGGACCGAAGAGATGGACCCGCGCCGCAAGAGCGCGTTGATCGTGGAAGGGGGTGCCATGCGAGGCGCATGGGCAGCCGGGGTTTTGGCTTTCCTTCATGAACACGGGGAGCGTGAATTCGATCTGGTCTATGCCGCTTCTTCCGGTGCCTGTTCGGCGGCCTATTTTGTGGCCGGCATGTTGGAGCCGGGCCTCACCATCTGGCGGGAGTATGCGTGCAAGGCGGTTCGCAAAACTAATTTCCTCCGCCGCAAGCCGATCATCGATCTGGCCTACCTCGTCGATTACATCTTCAAGCAAAGCGTCCCCCTGTCGATCGAAGCCGTCCAAAAAGCGCGCTCGCGCTTCTACATTGTGTTGACCGATTGCGACACAGGTGAGCCGGTGTATTTCCACGCTCGTGATGAACGGGTCTTTGATGCGCTGCGCGCCACGTCCTCGATGCCCTTGGGGACGGTTGGATTTGATTATGTTGATGGTCATCCTTTTGCCGACGGCGGAGTCGCTGATCCTATTCCCATTCAGCGCGCCTTGCAAGATGGCGCAACCGACCTCACGGTGGTGCTCACCCACAACTCCAGCTTTCGTCTCAAACCGATGCCGCGTTTTTTGGGCCGGCTGGCGTTTCCCAAATTCCCCGCGGTGGCGCGGGCGTGGACTGACCAACAACATCTGAAATACAATGCGGCGATGAACCTGATCCAGCACCCCCCAACGGGTATCCGCCTCCGGGTGTTTCATCCGATGAAACCGATGCCGGTCGGCACCCTGACGATCGCGAAGAAGCGCATCCACGCCGCCCTTTGTTTGGGGCGCGATGAGGCATTGCAGCAATTCGCGCTCACCGAACCAAGCGCACCCCCGCGGTTACCCGGCCTCCCTGCGGAAAAGTAGTGTCCACGATTGTCGCACTTGAAGTCGTGACCACAATTTCAGGTGATTTTCCTGGTGGTTTGAAGCAACCTTCGCGCATGAATTCAAAAGCTCCGACACCTCTGGGTTTTCAGCGATTAAAAGTCGTGGCGCTCGCCGTGGATGATTTTGCGCGCGCCAGCCAGTTTTATGGCCAGACGCTGGAGTTGCCACCGGCGTTCGAAGGCAACGAACAGGTCGGTTATCTGCTCGGTCAAACGATCTTCATGCTGAAAACCAATTGGTACGCGCCGCCGACCCAGCAGCCCAATCCGCGAATCACCATCGCCGTTGACGATGCGCGACCGACAGAGAAGGCGTTGGCGGCGCGGGGTGTTCGCGTCGCCGATGCCGTGGCGCTCCTTGACGATTTTTACGTCGGCAGTTTCCTGGACAGCGAAGGCAACAAGTTTTGGTTCTGTTCGCCCGCTAATCCGTAAGGATGCAGACCGACGAACCCTTACCCTCTTCCCGTCGGACGGGCAGGGATTGAGGGGCCGGTTCAAATTGAGAAGCTGCGCTTCAAATACTCCAGGCTCTTGGTCGCGATAACCTCTGGTCCTTCGTCGAAATTAAACACCTCGACCGAGACGAATCCGTTATAGCCGACCTCCTTCAACGCGGCGGCGATGGGCCTGAAATCCACATCGCCGAAACCCGGGCCTTTCAGATTCTTGTCGTTGGCGTGGAAGTAGGCGAAGTGCGGCCACGACTCGCGGATGATTTGGGGGATCGGCTTGGCTTCCGAACACATCGCCTTCACGTCGAGGATGATTTTGAAATGTGGCGTGTGCAGTTGCTGGACGAACCGGATCGCCTCGGCGGCGGTGTTGATGAAGTTGGTTTCCGCCGGCGCAAGCGGCTCGAAACAAATGGTTATGGCCCGTTGCTCCGCGCGCATCACCGGTTCGCGGAACACCGCCGTCGCCCAGTCCCACGCCTGCTGCGGTGAAACGCCGTCGATGATATTGCGCTGTTTCGGCGAACCGACGACGACGATGCGTCCGCCGAGATTGGCGCAGAAATCGACCAGGTCGCAAAAATATTTCGCGGTTTTCTGCCGGACGGCGATGTCGGGATGCGTGACGTACATCCCTTCCGCCTGCGCCAGCACCCAATGAATGCCGGAGATCGTGATGCCAATCCGTGCGGCCGCATCACGAATCCGTTTCCGTTCGGCGGCTGAAATGTCGGTCACGTATTTGGCAAGCGTGAACGGCGCAATCTCGATAGCGTCGTAGCCGACTTTCTTGGCGAACGCCATCGAGTCCTCAATCTTCCAGTCCTTGAAAATCTCGTTGCAGATGCCGAATTGCATGGCGCGAGTTTCAAAGTTGGGGGTTCAAAGTTCAAGGCGAATGCGTGGGGCTCATGCCAGTTGCTTGAAATTCACTCGCCACCGGATTTGTTTGGCGGTATTCATGCGGGAAGCTTTGCGGCATGTGGAGTGCTTGAATGGACTCAAGCCAGCTTATGAACAAAAGATCAGCCAACAACCAGATCAAAGCTTTCACTTTGATTGAGTTGCTCGTGATCATCTTGACGATCGCTATGTTGGTCGTGTTGATCTTTTCAGGGACTGCGCGGGCTAAACGTGAGTCTTTGCGGAATCAATGTATCAACAACCTGAAACAGGTGGGGTTGGCTTTTAGACTTTGGGGCAACCTATGTCCAATGGCCGTCTCCACGAACAATGGCGGAACTTTAGAATTCGTTGGTACCGGTGAAACATTTCGACATTTTCAAGTTGTCTCGAATGAGTTGATGTCACTCAATGTTGTTACTTGCCCGGCTGACGTTCGTCGCCCGCCTAAAAGTTTTGTCTCCGATTTTTCCAACGCGAATGTCAGCTACTTTGTCGGCGTCGATGCCGATGAAAATCAGCCAGAGATGCTTTTGTCTGGGGATCGCAATGTCATCAACGGGACCGCACCAACGAATGGAATGTTGACACTGACAACTAATAATCCCGCGCGTTGGACCAAGGCGATGCACAAGCGCGAGGGAAATGTTGGCCTGGCCGATGGCCACGTGCAGCGCGTGGACATTCCCGGATTGCAGAAGTTGATCGAGCACACGGGTGTTGCGACAAATCGAATCAGTCTGCCTTGAACCCGGCGTGGTGCAAGTCGTCTGCCCGCTTGACTTTGTCCCTTCACCGTTTAGCTTTCGCCTAGCTATGAAGACTAACTTCAACAAGGTGGTTTGGCTCGGTTGCGTGATGGGAACGGTCGTGTTCAACGGAAGTGTCGCTCCGAACGTTTGCGCGGACGAACAACTCAATCCGCCCGCAGCCGCAAAGCCCAAGACTGTTTCCGCCGCCGTCATCAAACCAGCCGCGACTGCGGTGAAGCCCGAAGAAAAGAAGCGCGAGTACAAGGCCGACACGAATCCGGGAACGATTTTCACCAACAGCATCGACATGTTGCTGGTGCGACTGTCGGCCGGTTATTGGGTCGGGAAATTCGAGGTGACGCAGGAGCAATACAAGAAGGTGATGAATTCCAACCCGAGCGCATTCCCCGGTGACGGGCGGCCGGTTGATTCGGTGACTTACGATGAGGCGGTTGAGTTTTGCAGACAACTGAACGAGATCGAACGAAAGGAAGAAAGTCTGCCAAAGGGCTACATTTATGCGCTGCCGACGGAAGCCCAGTGGGAATCTTTTGTGGGTAACGCGGGCTTGGAGACAGCAGTGACCAGTTTCGGACAACGGCGTTCGGGCACGGAAAACGTGGGCAGTCTGGCACCAAATGAATCCGGCCTTTACGATGTGCGGGGCAACGTCATGGAATGGTGCGCGGCGGATCCCAGCAAGCCCTATCGCGTGTTGCGCGGCGGCGCGTGGGCAACGACTATTGAAATCAATTTGCGCCCTGCCTTCCGCCATTATGCCCGACCGGACGAGCGGCAGAACACATTTGGCTTTCGCGTCGTGCTGGTGAGCGAATAGTCAGCGCGGCGGCCGAGCCGGATGAAACTTTTCTATACCGGCCCGGTGGTCAATACGGAAATGCTGGTGGTGATGCTGGAAAAGCACGGCATCGCGGCCACGCAGGAGTTTGTCGATCCCGACCTACCGGACGATGGAGATTTGAACCGGCTGGCGAATGTTTTGGTGCCGGAAGCAGATTACGACCGCGCTCATCAATTGTTCTACGCGGAGCGGGAGGATGAACTTTAACCGCACGTTTTCACAAAATTATTGCTTCAATATGGGAGAGAATTGGCTATGAATTCTCTCCATGAAGCAAAATCCCTTGTCCTGTCTGGCCATATTTTGTCTGGCGGCTCTGCCAATGTCGGGCCTTAGCGCCGCCACGCACGAGTTGCCGGCCAAAGACACGCGCGCCGCCAAAACCAACGACCTCAACACCCCACGCACGTTTCCGCATATCGCGTCGAAATCGGAATGGCAGGCGCGCGCCCGGGAAATTCGCGAACAGATTCTGGTCAGTTGCGGTTTGTGGCCGCTGCCGGAGAAAACGCCATTGAACGCGAGAATCTTTGGCCGCGTCGAACGCGACGGTTACAGCATCGAGAAAGTTTATTTTCAAACGTATCCAGGATTTTATCTCTCAGGAAATCTGTATCGCCCCTTGGGCAAAGGCGACGGTCCATTTCCCGCCATCCTCAATCCGCATGGTCACTGGGCCAACGGACGCATGGCTGACACGAAGGATGGCAGCATCGCCGCGCGTTGCATCAACTTCGCCAAACAGGGAATGATCGCCTTCTCGTACGACATGGTCGGCTACAATGACACGATTCAGGTTAACCACAAATTCGCCAGCAACCTGACCAACCAGCTCTGGAATATCAGCCTGATGGGATTGCAAACCTGGGACAGCATCCGCGCGCTGGACTTTCTGGAATCATTGCCGGACGCCGACAAAACGCGCCTCGCCTGCACCGGCGAATCAGGCGGCGGCACACAGACGTTCATGCTTGGCGCGGTTGACGACCGGCTCGCCGTGCAGGCGCCCATCGTAATGGTGTCGCACACGATGCAAGGCGGTTGTCTTTGCGAGAATGCGCCGGGGTTGCGCGTCGATCATTCCAATATGGAAATTGCCGCCGTGCCGGCGCCGCGTCCGCAGATTTTAGTAGCCGCCACCGGCGATTGGACGAAGACGACAATGACAGTCGAAGGCCCGGCCATCGAAAGCATTTACCGACTGTTCAAGTCTCCGCACCAGTTGCGTTACGTGCGCTACGACTTTGGACATAATTACAATCAGACCAGTCGCGAAGCCGTTTATACCTGGTTCAACCAGCGACTGCTCCACCCGAACGAGCCGCGCGCAGTTCAGGAAGTTGCCTACAAGAAGGAGCCGGACCAGGACTTGCGGGTCTGGCCGGACGGCAAGCTCCCCGCGGATGCGCTCAATGAATCACAACTCATCGACTTGCTCATCAAACTTCATCGTTCGCAATGGCAGGCGCTCAAACCGACGGACAAAAAATCACTGGCCAGCTTCCAGAAAGTGATGTCGCCAGCCTGGAGGCGCGCATTGCAGGTGGAAGTGCCCGATGGGCGCTCCCTGGCTGTCGAAACCGGAAAGGCGGTCCAGCATGGCGGCTTTACCATCACTCCTGTTGCGTTTGGTCGGGACGGGAAAGGTGATCGCATCCCGGCCGTGCTGTGCGTGCCGAGGAAGGCGGGGAAATCAGGGGTCGTCGTGCTCGCAAATCCGGCAGGGAAGTCCACCTGCCTGAACACGAACGGAGCGCCCATCGGTCTGGCCAAAGAACTTCTGGAACGCGGATTCACCGTGTTGTTGCCGGACGTTTTCCTCACCGGCGAACTGGCCGACCCTGAACTTGGCAAGTCGCGCAAGTATTCGGAAAAATACTTCACCACCTACAATCGGACGGATGCGCAAGAGCGCGTCCAGGACCTCATCACCGCGTGCGTCTTCGCAAGAACCCACACCCATAACCGTCGCGTCATTCTCTGCGGCGCGGGCCGCGCCGGGTTGTGGGCGCTGCTGGCGGCGCCGGCTGCGGACGCCGTGGTGGCCGACTGCGACGCGCTCAATGTTTCAAGTGATGAAGCGCTGCTGGCACAGGATTTATTTTTTCCCGGCATCCGCAACCTTGGCGCATTTGAGGGTGCCGCAATGCTGGCCGCGCCGCATCCGCTCTTGTTGCACAACACGGGAAAACATTTCGCGTCCGACTCCTTGCTTGCTGCGTATTCGGCCGCCGGCGCAACCGATTCCTTTGGCGAGGAGCCGCGGCAGTGGTCCGACTCCGAACTGACCACCCACATCACGCAGTTGAAGTTGAAGTGAATGTTCTCCAAGCGGGCAGGCCGCGAGTTGCGGTTTCACTTACTGCGTGGCGCGAAAAACCGTCAGGCCGAGAAGCGCCACGAATAGACCGAACAAAAGTCGAATGGCGCTGCCGACGCGAATCCGTTTCGGGTCCGCGGTCGCCCAGTTCAGCAAATCCCGCAGACGCCACGGCGAAACCGTGAACCAGATCCCGGCAATCACCAGCACATACGCCCAGCCGCTGATGACCCAGCGCCAGTCCGTGTCCGCCCAGCGAACGGTGTCCACCATCAACTTGGCCAGGCACATGAACACGATGGCCAGGCCGCGCACTGCCAGAAAATCCGTGACGAAGACACAGACCGCGACGCCAGCAGCGGTGAAGCCTGCCATCATCAGCGGTTTGTAGGCGGCGAAGTCCGCGTTGTTCTCCTGCTTGACGTTCCAGACAAACCAAAGCGTGCCTAACAGCATGAGCGCGTAACCCCATGGTAATGAGCGTGGAAACTTGCGGACTGCCACGCCGAACGCGGCGGGCTTCATCAAGCCGTAAACCTGCGGCAGACCAAGGCCCAAGCCCATCACCACCGCAAGCGTCGAAACATTCAGTTGCATAAAAATAAATCAGGCCAGATTGAGGATCGCCGGGTCTCCGTAGAGCGTGAACGAACCAGCGCGATTGATTTTGACATCCAAGAGCTGTCCGCGATGACGATCCGCGCCCTCGAACAGCACAATCTTGTTACAACGCGATCGCCCCGTCAACCGTGCGGGATTTTTCCTGCTTGGCCCCTCAACCAGGGTTTGCATCCGCTCACCGATGTGGCGACGATATTTTTGCGCACCGATTTCGTTGACCAGTTTGAGCAGGCGGGCATTGCGTTCTTCCTTCATTTCCTGCGGCACTTGGTTCGGCATAGCCGCGGCGGGCGTGTCCCGGCGTGGTGAATACTTAAACATGTAGGCGTTGTCGAATTCCACTTCGCGAACCAACGACAAAGTCTGTTCAAAATCCTCCTCCGTCTCGCCGGGGAAACCGACGATGATGTCAGTCGTAATACCCATGCGGGGTTGGACGCGGCGAAGTTTTTCAACGAGGCCGAGAAACCGCTCGCGGGTGTAACCGCGATGCATGAGTTTCAAAACGCGATTGCTGCCGCTTTGCACCGGCAAATGTGCGCTCTCGACGAGTTTTGGCAAACGTCCGTAAGCTTCCACCAGATCATCGCCGTACCCTTTTGGATGCGGTGAGGTGAACCGAATGCGCTCCAGTCCGTCGATTTCATGAACGGCTTCAAGGAGCTGAACGAATGCGGTTTTGCCGTCCCTCGTCGGCACATGCCCCTCACCCGACCTAACGGACACCCTCTCCCCATCGGATGGGGAGAGGGACGGGGTGAGGGGTCGCCGCCTGCCGTAGCTCGTCACGATCTGCCCGAGCAAAGTGATTTCCTTCACGCCGTGCGCGACCAGCTCGCGGCATTCGGCCACGATGTCAGGTATGCTGCGGCTGCGTTCTTCGCCCCTCGTGTAGGGCACAATGCAAAAGGTGCAGTATTGATTGCAGCCCTGCATGATGCTGACAAAGGCCGTGACTGACTTCACCGGTGCATTCCCATTGAGCAAGTGTTGACGAATCGTTGCTTCGCTGCCCGTTTCTTCCTCCACGTCCACGACCTTGTCGCGCCGACCGGCAAAAAGATCGTCGAGGTAATCCGCCGTGCGATGGAACTTTTGCGTCCCGATGACCAGGTCAACGTCCGGCAACTTGTCGATGAGTTGCTTCCCACGGCTTTGCGCCATGCAACCCAGGAAGCCGAGCACCACGTTGGGCCGGTTCGTGCGCACGTCCGCGGCCAGGTTTTGCATCTTACCGATGGCTTTTTGCTCAGCCGCATCCCGCACGCTGCAGGTGTTGAGCAGGATGACATCCGCGGTGGCTTCCGAAGGCGAGAGCGCGTAACCCTTGGCGACAAGTTGAGCCGCAACCGCTTCCGAATCGCGCTCATTCATCTGGCAACCATAGGTTTTGATAAAGACACTCGGCATAAGGCTGAGAGTGGCGGTGAAGTTACGCCACCGGTGGGTGCTTGAAAAGGTTTAAGATGGCCGGGGTTCAAACCGCGGCAGCCGGAAAATCGATGGCAAAAAAAAACGCCCAACTTCGTTCAAGTGGCTTGACAGCAAAAGTCCGTTTCCTAATCTCAGGGTGACGCTCAAGCTATTGTAAATCTTATCACCGAGTGACACTATGGACTTACATCATCCGATTCTGAAAGAATTCCCGGAGCACCGCGAGACAATCCGGAGACTCCGCGCCGGCGACGAGCAATTCCGGAAAATGTTCGAAGAATACCACCAGGTGGACGATGCCATCTATCGCATCGAGGAAGAAGTGGATTTCGCCACCGACCAGGAGATTGACGAACTCAAACTCAAGCGCGCCCGGCTCAAGGACGCGCTCTACGTCGCCGTCCGCCACGCCTCGGTGTACTGAGCCTTGCGGCGTTCCGTTTGCGGTCGGGCTGGCGTGAAATGTTCGCGCGTGATCCGCGCCCATTTCTTTTGTTCTTTCGAAACCAGCCGTCCGCCCGACCAGTCCGTCACCGCTCTGCCTCCTTACTGCGAATCGTGGATAGCTTTCCGCTTCTTCGCTTCTTCGATCACCCGCTGCTCCATTTCGCGCGGCATTTCCTCATAGTGACTCAGCTCTTCCGCGTGGACCCCGCGACCGCCGGTCAGCGACCGAAGGTTGCTGGAATAATGATAAAGCTCCTTCGCCGGAACGTGCGCCTTGATCACCTGAAATCCGCCGTTGGCCTCGATGCCTAGAATTTTTCCGCGCCGGCTCGACAAGTCTCCCATCACCTTGCCCATGCAATCCTCCGGGATGCGGATTTCCACAGTATCAATTGGCTCCAACAAAGCGGGGCGCGCGTTCAGGAAAGCTTCCTTGAATGCGAAATAACCGGCGATCTGAAACGCGATGTCCTTCGAGTCCACCGGGTGCATCTTGCCATCGTAGAAATCAATTTTCACGTCCACCACGCGGTAGCCGGCCAAGATGCCCTCAGTGCAGGCGTTCTGCACGCCTTTCTCGACGGAAGGCACGAACACACGGTCCACGTTCTGGCCGACGAGCGAATTGCGAAATTCCACGCCCGTGTCGCGCGGCTTCGGCTCGATGCGCATCCAGACCTCGGCGAATTGCCCGGCGCCGCCGGTCTGTTTCTTGTGACGGTATTTCGAGTCGCCACGGCCTTTGATGGTTTCGCGATACCGGACGCGCGGTTCGATCAGTTCGACGTGGACATTGTAACGGCGGCGCAGACGTTCGGCCAAAACCTCCAGATGCAATTCGCCCTGGGCGGAGATGATCGTCTGGTGAAGTTCCCCGTCCACAAAAAACAGAAACGTCGGGTCTTCCTCGTGCAACGCGGCCAGCCCGGAGGCGATCTTGTCCTCCTCGCCCTTCACGTTGCCCTTGAGCGAGGCGTGAATGTTGGGCCGGGGATACACCACCTTCGGCAACGTCACCGCGCGCTTGGCGTTGCACAGCGTATTGCCCGTGTGCGTGTCCCTGAGTTTAACGACCACCCCAATATCGCCGGGGCCAAGGGTATTGACCGCCTCGCGGGTCTGCCCGTTGAGCAGAAAAATCTGCCCCATCCGCTCGTTTGTCTTGCGGTCGCTATTGAACAAATCCATGCCCGTGGACACCGATCCCGCGTACGTGCGAAAGAACGACAGCTCACCGAAATGCGCTTCCGACATCGTTTTGAACACGTAAAGCACCGGTTCTTTGTCATCTAGCGCCACCTGCGTATCGGCGCCATTGGCGTCGAACGCCTTCACCTTGCGGCGATCGACCGGTGACGAGCCGTACTTGGCGATGAAATCCATCATCCGCGCGACGCCGACATTGGTCTCCGCCGACACGCAGAACAACGGGATGAACAACTCCTTTTGCACGGCCGCGTGAATGCCGCTGCGAAACTCCTCCTCGGACAAACCGCCTTGATCAAAATATTTATTCATCAACTCGTCGTCCGACTCGGCGATGTGCTCGATCAATTCGCGGTGCAGTTCCTTTGCCCGGGCATCCCATTCACCGGTGGCCGGTTCTTCCTTGTAGGTACCCTTCCCGTCCGTCGTGTAGGTAACGATCTCATTGCGCAACACGTCCAGGAGGCGGTTGAAGCCAGGGCCGGGATTCACCGGAACGTTCAACGGAAACACGTGACGGCCAAACCGCTCCTGCGCCTGGCGCAGCGTGGCTTCGAAATCCACGTTCTCCTTGTCCATCGCGTTCACGACGATCATTTTCGGAAGACCATAGCCGGTCGCATAATCCCACACCCGCTCGGTGCCGACGCCGATGCCGTGGTTGGCATGAATGACCACCAACGCGAAATCCCCGACGCGCAATGCGCCCAGTCCCTCGCTGATGAAATCGAGATAGCCGGGCGTGTCGATGATGTTAAACTTTTTGCCCATCCATTCGGTGTGCAAGAGCGACGCCGAAACGGAAATCTTGCGATTCCGCTCACTGACATGGTAGTCCGACACCGTTGAACCATCCGCGATGCGTCCCATTCGTTGAATGGCGCCGCCGCACGCGAGCATGGCTTCGCTGAGCATCGTCTTGCCCGAGGAAGCGTGGCCTACGATGGCGAAGTTTCGAATATCCGCTGGTTGATACGTTTTCATAAATTCAAGTGACTCGTTGGAGGATGGCGTTGGCCCGCGCGCGTGAGGGCGAACATCCTGCACGGAAAACAAGAAAGCCGGTTCAAACCTTTCTGTAGCGCGCCGCCAGATTTTTTCATCCACCCGCATTGTAGCCAATCTCCAGCGTGGCGGGAAGAAAAGTTTGTGCGGCCAGTTACGAATTCGGCCAACAATCGAATTGTCAAAGCCAGATCGGTCGGATTAGGCTGAGGCCCGATTCCTGAAACCAACAACCCATTACCGCCTTGAAAACTTATCGAGATTTGCTCCGCTTGCGAATTTGCCTGCCCGTGCTTGTTTTCATTTATTTAGCCAGCACCAGTCGCGCCAATCCGGTTCAGGAAAGGGGAGCGTTGACTTTTCAATCTGTCGATCAGGCTCATTTCCAATTTGGCGGTGTGCTTGGCCAGCGCATCGACGCCAACGTCGATAACTGGCTTTTGCGCGCGCCGATGGCCAACCCCGGGATGCTCGAAATGTTTCGCGTGCGCGACCGCACGCCGACGCCGAACCTCGTGCCGTGGGCCGGAGAATTCGTCGGCAAATACCTCATTTCTGCCATTCAAGCTCTACGCATGACCGACAACCCGGCGCTCAAGAAGCAAGTCGCTCAAGTCGTCGCCGAATTGATCGCGAGTCAGGCGGACGACGGTTATCTCGGCCCGTTTCCCAAGGCAATCCGACTGAAAGCCAACTGGGATTTGTGGGGACATTATCATTGCATGGAAGCGCTGTTGATGTGGCACGATGACACCGGTGATGAAGCCGCTTTGACGGCGTGTCGTCGCGCCGCCGACCTGATCTGCAAAACATTTTTGGATCAACCGCTGCGCGTCTTCGACGCCGGTTCGCACGAGATGAACATGGCCGTCATCCACGGACTCGGTCAGCTTTACCGCCACACCGGTGAAGCGCGTTACCTGCGGATGATGCACGAGATTGAAAAGGATTGGGAGCGGGCTGGAGATTATCTGCGCAGCGGCGTGAACGGTCTGGAATTCTTTCAATCGCCGCGACCGCGCTGGGAAAGCCTGCACGATCTTCAGGGATTGCTTGAACTGTATCGTATCACCGGCGAGGAAAAGTATCGCGCCGCGTTTGAACATCATTGGCGCAGCATCGCGCGGTGGGATCGTCACAACGACGGCGGTTTCTCCTCCGGCGAACAGGCCACCGGCAATCCCTACGCGCCCGGCGCCATCGAGACGTGCTGCACTATCGCGTGGATGGCGTTGAGCGTCGATATGCTCAAGCTGACCGGCGACCCGCGCGTCGCCGATGAGCTGGAACTCTCCACCTTCAACGGCGCGGCGGGCGCGCAACATCCGTCCGGGCGCTGGTGGACTTACAACACGCCGATGGACGGCGTTCGCGAAGCATCGGCGCATACGATTGTCTTCCAATCGCGCGCCGGCACCCCGGAACTCAACTGTTGCTCCGTCAACGCGCCGCGTTCGCTCGGTATGTTGTCGGAGTGGGCGCTCATGGCGGCAAGCGACGGGCTGGTTTTGAATTATTACGGCGCGGGAAAATTCAGCGGAAAACTGGCGGACGGAACACAGGTCAGCTTTACCGAGACGACTGACTATCTCCTGCTGGATCGCGTGAAAATAAAAGTCGAACTGTCCAAGGCGCAAACGTTCAACTTGCGACTGCGAATTCCCGGTTGGTCAAAGACAACGACGGTCCAGTTAAACGGCACGGCGACGGAAAATGTGAAGGCGGGAAGTTACCTAGAACTGAATCGTCGCTGGAAAAAGGGCGACGTTGTCGAACTGGAATTTGACATGGGGTTGCGCTTCGTCACCGGCGACCGTGAGACGGCGGGAAAAGTTTCGTTGTATCGCGGCCCACTGCTGCTCGCCTACGATCAACGCGACAACGACTTTGACGAGAACGCCATTCCGCCGCTGGATTTGGACCGACTGCGCGAGTCGAAGTTGGTGACGACTGGTAGCCGCCGAGGTAACGAGGCGGAGTCATCATCGCAAATTCCAAGCAAGAAAGTCCGCCTCCTTACGTCGGCGGCTACGACCGATATTTTATCGCCGTGGTTATTGCTCGACGTGACGGGCAAGGATGGTCGCCGACTTCGGCTGCGGGACTTTGCCAGCGCCGGTTGCAATGGCACGCGCTACAGATCCTGGTTGGTTGCAGAAAACTCGCCGCCACCGCCGGTCGTCACTCGAATTCCTGCGGACGGTGCGTCCATCACGACAGGAAAATCGTTGTTCAAGTGGACGACGAGAACGAATTCGATGTTGTCAGAATACCGGCTGGTGGTGTCTGACATGTCGGATTTCTCTCGGGCAGAGATTGAGATTAATGGCATCAAACCAAACCGTTTCGCCTTGGATGAAACCGAGAAACGGAAACTCTCTTCGGGTCGTTGGTACTACTGGAAAGTCATCTCGCGCAACCAAAGCGGCGAGACTGAAGGCGCGCAACCAGCGGCACGATTCAAGGTGGACGCTTCGCTTTCGCCCGCGCCCGAAGATTTGTCCGGCGGCAATACGGAGGGGCCGGGCGGCGTGTTAGTGAGCGCCACGTTGCACGGCAATCCTAAACCGGAATTCGGCCAATTGAAACGCGCCACAGATTTTCAACCAGCGACTGACCCGGACAATCAACCGGCTCACGCGGTCTCGTTGAACGGACAAGGACAGATGTTGGTTTACAGCCTCGAGGAATTTCCCGATGAAAATTATTCGGTGGCAGTGTGGGTCAAGCTCGACGCATTGCCCGAGAATCATCTCGGCCAGATTTTCAGCGCGTGGGCGGTGCCGATGGACGACCCATTGCGCGTGTGCATCGACAAAGGGAAACTGTTCGCACGTATCGAAGCGCAGCAAGGTTTCTCCACTGAAGGCGTTGCCATCGACACCGGACGCTGGCATCACGTCGCGGCAGTCAAGTCGGGCAACCAACTGACGCTTTATCTGGATGGTAAGGCGCGCGGGTCAGTCGGCGTTCCGGCGTACATCAATTCCGCCGCTCGAAGTATTGCGTTAGGCGGCAACCCGAATTATTCCGGCAATGAATTTCTGGCGGCGGAGTTTGCCGGGTTTGCCTTCTACAATCGCGCATTGACGGCGGAAGAAATCAAAGTGCTGGCGGCTCGTTGATGGTTTTGGGGAGCGCGCGCCGCTGGCGTGCCCACCGCTCCGTACACATCGGCCGCGTAAGCTCCCCAATCCGCCCAAGAACGAAGTTTGCCTTGTGAATCTTTGGAAAAAGTGGCAGACTCAGCCGGTAGAAAAAATGAAAGAGGGAAAGGCGAGTACGATGTTCACGCTAAATGAACTCATAAGACGAATGGTCCCGCATCTCTTCCTGCAACGATTGCTGGTGGCGACTCTTAGCAGCCAAGTCATCTGTGCGTCAACTATTCTGGCAAGTTCGCCTCCTGGCCAAGTGGTGGAGTGGGGTGATGTAATTATGCAGTATGTTGAGCCCCGGACGATATTTACCAACATCGGAGCAGGATTTACCCACAATCTAGCAGTGAAAAGTGACGGCACGGTTATCGGTTGGGGACAAAACTTCAACAACTACGGTCCAGCCATTGTGCCCACAGGGTTAAGCAACGTCGTGGCTGTTGACGGAGGACAATATCACAGTGTAGCGCTCAAAAGCGACGGCACGGTGATAGCCTGGGGAAGAAACAACCAAAATCAAACGAATGTGCCGCCGGGATTGAGCAACGTCGTGGCCGTTGCTGCAGGAGTCAGTTTCGGTGTTGCACTCAAGAGCGACGGTACAGTGGTCACATGGGGACTCCCGGGATCCATTCAGACGACTATTCCTCCCGGGGTAACCAATGTGGTAGCCATTGCATCGAGAGTGAATCACACCCTTGCGCTCAAGAGTGACGGCACGGTGGTTGGTTGGGGATTTGACACTTACGGTCAAGCGACAGCGCCTCCCGGCTTAAGCAACGTGATTGCAATTGCGGCGGGAAATTCGCACAGCCTAGCGCTTCAGAGCGATGGCACGGTCATCGGATGGGGAAACAATCCCAACGGTCAAACGAATGTGCCCGCGGGGTTGAGCAATGTGGTGAGCATTGCCGCAGGCCACAGTCATAGTTTAGCGCTCAAAAGCGACGGTACCGTCGTTTGCTGGGGAAGAAACAACGAGGGCGAGACCAATGTGCCTCCAGGGTTGAGTAACGTGGTGAGTATTGCCGGGGGGTTGCTTCACAGTTTGGCGCTCACAAGCGATGGCAGGGTAGTCGGATGGGGAGACAACACCTACGGTCAAAAGACGGGTTCCGATGCCTGGAGCGAAATCGTCGGTATCGCAGCGGGATCGTATCATGTCTTGGAGCTGAAGGGGGACGGTGGAGTGGTAGCGTGGGGAGCAAACGCTGTAGGTCAAGCAACCGTGCCTACCGGGTTGAGCAAGGTGCTGGCCATTGCCGCTAGCGCAAGCAACAGCGTGGCGCTATTGAGTGACGGCGCGGTGTTCGCTTGGGGATGGAACACTTTCGGTCAAACGAACGTGCCAGCAGGTTTGAGCAACGCGGTGGCTATTGCTGCCGGATTCGCCCACGTCTTGGCGCTTACCAGCAACGGCACTGTTGTAAGTTGGGGAGACAATACTTTAGGACAAACAAATGTGCGTGTCGGTGTGAGTAACGTCGTGGCCATTGCGGCAGGATATTTTCACCTGCTGGTTTAAGTAACATAGTAGCCATTGCTGCGGGAGGAGCTAGCGGGGCCAACTACGGCCACAACTTGGCGCTGAAAAGCGATGGCAAAGTGGTTGGATGGGGTGACAACGTTTTTGGTCAGACGAATGTTCCTGCTGGATTGAGCAACGTCGTGGCCATTGCTGCGGGAGGGAATCACAGCCTGGCGATAACGGCTAAACTCAGGATCAATTCCGTCAGACTAACGAACCAGATCCCAGCGATCGAGTTCCGCACATTTTCGGGTCAACTGTATTTAGTGGAGTACTCGCCTGGTTTCAATCCCGGCAGTTGGTTCCCGCTGCCAGGCAGCGATGTTTCAGGCAATGGCTACGATGCGCAGGTGACGGATACGAATGCTGTCGCTTTTGGTATGCGGTTCTATCGCTTGAAGCAGCAGTGATGGGAGTTCAGTCGGCACGGTGGCAGAAACTCGGCCTCCAAAGCTGTTTCGTTTTCTCCGTAGCAGCCGACGTCAGTCGGCTCACTTCCTTTGGAGCATGCAATAAATCAGAGCGGACTGACGTCCGCTGCTACAATTTTGAAGACTCACTTTCATCAAGAATATCAAGGCCGACGGAAGGTCATGGTTCTGACCTTCGCCTGAGCCGGCAACTTCTTTGCGTCGCTCAGCATATTGAGTGGGACGTATTGGCCGGTGGCCCAGAGGCGCATCAAATCGTTGTAGAGTGGACTGTCGGGGTCCTCGCTCTGGCCGCCGGGATAAATGCCGACGCTTTGATCGAGGTGACCGAAATCGACAATCATCCGCCACGACGCGCCACCGCCAATCGTGCCAACGTTGCTTCCCGGGTTGACTGTGAATTCGGTGCCGACCGTCGGCCCGCCGTCGCGGCTCAGTTCAGGTTGGCGGGTCAGCGAGCCAATCTTCAACTGGTTGATGTTGCCCCAGCGCCATTTTTCAACATCGTCGCCAAATTGTTTCTTGAGTGACGCGACCGCAGCTTCGAACGAACGTTGCATGATTTCCTTGCGGGTCTCGCGTTCGGGCGTGGCGCGGTCGTCGAACCAGATTGAACTCGGAAACTCGCGGGTCAGATATTCAAGGACTTCAAGCTCCGGCTCGCGATGGTTGCTGCCGCTGAAGCCCCACGAGCCGCCGGGCTGCTCGATGCCGCGGCTCATCCATTCGTCGTTCCAGACCTGACCGCGATAAACCTCAAACCAGCGCAGCCAGATGGCCGGGCCGATGACGTTGGTGTTCGCAACGTAATTCCACTTTTCAAGTTCCTGCACTGCGCGCTTCGTCAACGAGTCATTGAAGTTCGCCGTCTTGAGTTCCTCGAGCAGAAGCGGCACGAAGCGTTCGGCGGCCTTGTCGTAAGCGTCGCATTGAATCGGCTTCATGGTTTCGACGGTGAGTTTCTTGGCGGCGGTGAGCATGTCGTTGATGCGGCGGATGCGATAATTGCAGTCCCACATCCAGCCGAGATAATGCGGATAGTCGAGCGGCGTGGGCCGGGCGTTGGCGGAGGCGACGAAGTGATCGGCTGGATTGATTGCCAGCGGCAATTCGTTGCGCGGAATCATTCCCGCCCAGTCATCGTCGCCGCTCGCGCCCTCCATCGGGATGCGGCCCTGACCGCGCAATCGCAGCGGCAACGAACCGCACGGATGCAGGGCGATATTTCCCGCACGGTCGGCGTAAATGACGTTCATCGCGGGGACGGTCAGGTCATCGAGCGCGTTGAGGAACTGCTTGAGATTTTTCCCGTGCGAGATGCGCCAGATGGCGACGAAGTCTTTCGTTGGGCCGAGCCCGGTCCATTGGAGGGCGATGGTTCTCCCTTCACGGCTGATGATTGGCCCATGAACGGTTGAGTCGATGTTCAAGGTGTGTGGTGATTCCCCACGCACCGCGACTTGCTCTTTGGTGCGGTTGATTTTTTTCCATTCGCCGCGGTGTTTGTATTGCATGGCATCGGCGGAGTTGATGGTTTCCACAAACATGTCCACGGCGTCCGCCTGCAAGTTGGTGAAGCCCCAGCCGAGATCGTCGTTGTGACCGATGACGAAGCCCGGCCCGCCGGGGAACGTGACGCCGACGAGGTTCTCGCCGTTGACCGAAATGTGGCAGGCGTACCAGATCATCGGCAGGCTGAAGCCAAGGTGTGGATCGTTGCAAAGGATCGGCTTGCCGGAGGCGGTCTTGGTGCCGTCCACCGCCCAATTGTTGCTGCCGAAACTTCCGCCGCGCCCCAGCCAGCGGACGTTGGCATAACGTCGTAACGCCACCGTATAAGCCGGCGCGGCACCCGGCACAGGCGTGAGGGAAGCGGCGGCATATTTGCGGCGGTCGGCCTGTACTTTGACTGCCGACACTTCATAGGGTCGATCGATGGGCCAGAGTTCTTCGGCCGCGGTGACGCCCAGTTTTTCGACCATCAAGCCGAACCAGAGGTCGTCCAGCGTGCCGGATTGGTCCCAGCCCATGTATTTGGAAAAGACGAGCGTGTCCACCGGCGTCCAGGGCGCAGGCTTGTAGCCAAGCTTTTTGAACGGAGCGGGCAGGCCTTTCTCGCCCAGCTCGGCGATGCGCGCGTTGACTCCCTCAGCATAAGCGAGCAACTCGGCACGCAATTGGGCGGGCACTTCGTCGGAATTCCACACCGCCTCGCAACCCCGCCGGATGCCCAGTTGCCGGACGATGATGTCCGATTCGAGCGCGCCTTTGCCGAGAATTTCGGCCACGGTGCCCGAACCTTGCCGACGAAACAAATCCATCTGCCACAAGCGTTCGCTGGCGTGCAGATAGCCGAGCACACGCGCGGCGTCGGACCACGACTTCGCGTAAATGTGCGGGATGCTGTGATTGTCGAAATAAACTTTTACGCCGTCGCCCAGTCCCGCGAGGCCAACGTCATCGGAAGCACCGATGGCTGAGACGGAGCAAAGCCCCAAGCAGACACAGGTGAGCAACCCGACAAATGATCTCGCAGTTTTTTTCATAAGGGATTTTCGTTGGCCGATGATGAATTGGGTGGGCATGAAGTTTCCAGCCTAAAAAACTTCGTCAATCACAGAAAGCGTTCACGGAAAAGTGACGGCGAGTGGATTTACCGTTTGGTGTCCACGCTTTAGCGTGCGTTGGTCATGATGGCCGGCTAAAGCCGGGACAACAAACGGATTCTCCGCTCTGAGATGCGCTGCCACCCGATATGCTCCAGTATCTTTCCGGCATTGCCTTTGAAAGTAATTTCGATACGCTCCGTCGCAATTCAAAAATTATGACACAACAATTTGCGGACAAGGTGGCGCTGGTGACGGGCGGGGCCTCGGGCATCGGAAGGGTGACCGCATTGGCGTTGGCCAAGGAAGGCGCAAGGGTGACAGTCGCCGACGTCTCGGTCGAAGCCGGGGAAGCAACGGCCAAAATGATTTCTGACTCCGGCGGTCAGGCAATCTTTACGAAAACCGATGTCACCAAATCAGGGGAGGTGGAAGCGATGGTCAGCGAAACCGTCAAGAAGTTCGGGCGGCTTGACTTTGCGCTGAACAACGCTGGCATTGACGGCGTCCGCGCCCGCACCGCTGATTACCCGGAAGAAGTGTGGCGACAGGTGATCGACATTGATTTGACCGGTGTTTTTCTGTGCCTGAAGTACGAGCTTCCAGTGATGGCCAAACAAAAGGGCGGCGTCATTGTGAACTTGTCGTCAGTCGCCGGCGTCACCGGTTTTCCCGGGCACGCGGCTTACACCGCCGCCAAACACGGTGTCATTGGTTTGACCAAGACGGCGGCCATCGACTACGCGAAGGTAGGGATTCGCGTCAACGCCGTCTGTCCCGCATATACGCGGACGCCAATGATAACGCGCATGTTGGAGAGCCACCCGGAGTTTGAAGCCAAATTGATCGACCGGGTTCCGCTCAAGCGACTGGGCACGGCGGAGGAAATTGCACAGGCGGTAATTTATCTTTTCTCGGATGCCGCTGCCTTCATCACCGGCCACTCGTTGGTGATGGATGGTGGGATTGTGGCCGAATAAGCGCGGGCAACCATGAGCCTTCTATTTTTTGTGCGGCATGGCCAGGCTTCGTTTAATGGCGATGATTACGATCAGCTCTCGACGCGCGGTGTGGAGCAATCACGTCAATTGGGACTTCACTGGGCAGATTTGAATCTGATCTTCGATCGTGTCTATGTTGGTCCGCGCCGCCGTCACCAGCAATCACTGGAGGCGGTCGCCGCCGTGTATCGCGAGCGCGGACTGAACTGGCCTGAGCCGGTTGGATTGCCGGAACTGGACGAACATTCAGGCCAGGACGTTCTGAGCCGCTCGCTGCCCGATTTGATGCAACGCGATCCTGCCATTCGCGAAATGAAGGAAAAGCTGCGCAAGGATTCCGACACCGCGCAGCGCGATTATTTGCGACTCTTTCAAATGGTGACGCGGATGTGGGTGCGTCGCGAATTGAGTCTTCCTGATCTGGAGGCGTGGCATGAGTTTCGTGGCCGGGTCAATCGGGGGCTGGCCAAGATAACTGAGTCAGCAGGCAGCAAAAAGAAAGTCGCAGCGTTCAGCTCCGGCGGCCCCGTGGCGGCCGCAATGGGATTTGCGCTGAACCTCGAAGACGAAAAGACGTTGGAGCTGAGCTGGGTGGTTCGCAATGCCGCTTACACTGAATTCCTGTTTTCGCGCGGACGGTTTTCGCTGGTGACGTTCAATGCGGTCCCACATCTGACCAACCGGGATTTATTGACGTTCATCTGAAGCAAATCCGCTTCGATTGAACAGCGTCGTGATTTCAGACAGGCTCTGAACTGCGGGGCTCAAAAAAACATGAAAATTCATTTCGGATTTCGCAACCGGGCGAATATCGTTTCCGACGCGGGCAAACTGGCGTCCGCCAAGGCTGGGCCGGGTTACGTGTTGAGCAAGTTTGGCCTGGCCGGCCTGACGCAATGCCTCAACGCGGAGGAACGCGGGCATGGCATTCGCGCATGCGCCATTTTTCCTGGCGACGTTGACACGCCACTGCTTAACCAACGTCCGCAACCCCCCGACGCCGCCGCCCGCGCGAGGATGATGCGTGCCGAAGACATGGCGGGCTGCGCGCTGTTCTGCTTCAACCTTCCAACAACAACCTTCCAACGCACGTCATCGTCGAAGAAATGCTTGTGCGTCCGCGCTGAGTCTTAACGGCAAACCCGGTTCCGGCCTCGGACCCCCAAGCGGAACCGTTCACCTCCAATTATGGAGGCAGCGCCAAGATGCGCCTTCCGATATCGCCGTGCGCCTTTTGGTCTGGTTTTTCGCATTGAAGGGTAGAGCATGGCTTTTTCAATGAGTAACCCAATTGATCGCGAGGTGGCTGTCTTTAGTGCAGCCCGGCAATTGCCTGCCGGGGAGCGCGCCGCGTACCTGGACGAAGCTTGCGCCGGCGATGCGGCATTGCGGCAACGCGTCGAGGAACTCCTGCGGGCCACCGAGGAAGCAGGTGCTTTCCTTCAAGACGCCGCGCCCGGAGCGCAGCGGCGGGCGAATGCTTTAGCTCCTCCAAACCCTCCGCAGCATGTTGCGGCGCCCGGGCAAAAGGTTGGCGACCATATCGGCCGCTACAAGCTGCTCCAGCAAATCGGCGAAGGCGGCTGCGGTGCGGTCTATATGGCCGAGCAGGAGGAGCCGGTCCGCCGTCGGGTGGCGCTCAAAGTCATCAAGCTGGGCATGGACACCAAACAGGTCATCGCCCGCTTCGAGGCGGAACGGCAGGCGCTGGCGCTGATGGATCATCCGAATATTGCCAAAGTCCTGGAGGCCGGCGCGACAGACACGGGCCGCCCATACTTCGTCATGGAGCTGGTGCGTGGCATCAAGATCACCGACTACTGCGACGAGAACCATCTTTCCACGGAGGCGAGGCTCGACCTGTTCATGAAGGTTGCCCAAGCCGTTCAGCACGCGCATCAGAAGGGCATCATTCATCGCGACCTCAAGCCCTCGAACGTCCTAGTAGCGGACCATGACGGTTTGCCCGTGCCCAAGATCATCGATTTTGGCATCGCCAAGGCGACGACGGATCAGCGGCTGACCGATAAGACTTTGTTCACCGCTTTCGAGCAATTCATTGGGACGCCCGCCTACATGAGTCCCGAGCAGGCCCGGATGAGCGGCCTGGATATTGATACGCGGACGGACATCTACAGCCTGGGCGTGCTGCTCTACGAATTGCTCACGGGGAAGACGCCTTTCGACGCCCAGGACCTGCTGGCCGCGGGCCTGGACGAAATGCGTCGCACCATCGGCGAGCAGGAACCGGCCCGTCCCTCGACCCGCCTCAGCACGATGCTGGAAGGTGAACTGACAACCACCGCCAAACATCGCCACACCGACGCTCCGAAACTGGTCCATCTGATCCGTGGCGACCTGGATTGGATCGTGATGAAGGCGTTGGAAAAAGACCGCGCGCGCCGATACGAAACGGCCAACGGTCTGGCGATGGACATCGAGCGCCACTTGAAAAACGAGCCAGTCGTGGCTCGCCCGCCTAGCCGTCTCTACGAGTTTCAAAAGACCGTCCAGCGTCACAAGTTCGGCTTCGCCGCTGCGGGCGCCGTGGGCGTGGCACTGCTCCTTGGGTTGGCGGTTTCCATATCGCTGCTCGTCCAGGAAAAGGCCGCGCGCCAGCGTGCCAGCGCTGCTGAGCGGGAGCAGGAGCGTTTGCGGGAGTTGGCTCAAGCCAAAGAGCGAACTGCGCAAGCCAACGAGAGGAAAGCGCAGACCGAAGCCAGGAAGAGCCGGCAAGTAGCCCAATTCCTCAAGGACATGCTCCGCAGCGTTAGCCCGGAGGTTTCCTTGGGCCGTGACACAGCCATGCTGCGCGAAATTCTGGATCAGACCGCTCAGCGCGTGGGCAAAGAGCTACGCGACGACCCGGAAGTGGAAGCCGAACTGCGGAGTGTTCTCGGGACCACTTTTTGGGAACTGGGGGACCTCCACAGGTCCGAGGAAATGCACCGCGAGGCCCTGCGCCTCAACCGGTCGCGATTTGATGATACGAACCGAGTGGTTGCCGACTCCCTAAAAGATCTGGGCAGAGCGCTTTGCGACCAATCGAAGTTTGCCGAGGGTGAAATCCTGCTGCGCCGAGCCTTGGCGATTAATAAAATTCTAATGGGGGAGGAGGATCCTTATCTGATATGGCCCCTCTATGACCTGGCCGATGGTCTCGCAGCCCAAGGCAAGCTCGGCGAGGCCGAAGCGACGTACCGTGAGGCCATAAAAATACTCAGGAAACGGCCGGGCAACAATGGCCCGGATTTGATCACTTTGCTCGGCGGCTTGGTCCGTGACCTGCGCAGCCAGCGGAAATTGGAGGAGGCTGAAAGCCTGGGCCGGGAGGCGCTCGAGCTTAGCCGGAGATGTCCGGGCCCTGGAGACCTAAACCTGGCCACGGCTCTCCTCAGGCTTGCCATGGTGCTCCACGAGGAACAGAAGTTCCCAGAGGCTGAAAGGCTCGCCCGGGAAGGGCTGGCGATCCGCCGAAAGATAATGGGCAATGACCACCCGTGGGTAAGCAGCGCACTTGGCGCGCTAGCCCCAGTGCTTGAGGGCGCGGGCAAGCTGGCGGAGGCCGAAGCCGTGTATCGCGAGCGGCTAACGTACGATGAACACAGAGAGCAGGCATTGCAATCCAGGGGCGACCTGGGCCGCTGCCTGCTGAAACAGAAAAAATACGCCGAAGCCGAGCAGTTGTTTCTCTCCAGCTACCAGGGGCTGAGCGAGCGCCAGGACCGAATTTCCGCTGACGAGAAAGCTGCTCTGAATGGGACCGTTTATAATCTGGTGCAACTTTACGAAGAAACGCAGCGCCCCGACCAAGCCACCGAATGGGAGAAGAAGCTGGGCGAGTTCGATCACGCCTTAGTAGCCCAAAGCATTCCTGCCCGAGAGCGAGCGGCCAGCACAAATCTAATTGACCTGGGTTCGGTATACAATGCCACGCTGACGGCCTCCTGGCATGAATCCGGGTCGGCGTCAAACGACTTGTCCGAGCTACCCCGAGGCATCCAGATGTTCGCTGGAGTCCAGTTTGACGTGCGCGGACTAATCCAGCTCAGCGCCTCTTTTAACGGCCATAACAGATACCCAAACGAGGTTCGGGATATTCTGGTGCATCGCACCTGCCAGAAGCTGCACTTTCTGCACGCGGCCATATACGGCGGTGGTGCGCCAGACGGAACAAAGATCGGCAGGTACATCATCCACTACGCTTCTGGGACGCAGAGCGAGCTTCCCATCGTCATGGGCCAGTCACTGGGCGACTGGTGGACGCAGCTGGACGAGCAAGACAAAAGGTTCACGATCGCATGGGTGGGGGAAAACGCCGAATGCCGAAGACAGGGCAACACCATCCGTTTGTTCAAGAGCACGTGGGGGAACCCCGCTCCGGACGATACTGTGACTACCATAGATTTCATCGGAGATCAAAAAGGGCCAGCGCCTTTCCTAGTGGCAATCACGGTGGAGCCCTAACGGAGCGGAGGTTCTTTTTTATCAGGACCTCCAGGATTGCCGAGTAAGGTCTTGCATCCCATCGCTCCACCATTTGTATCGTCCGCGTCGGGAATCCCTGCTAAGTACCTCAGCCGTGAGCGACGTGACTCAAATCCTCACCGCCATCGAGCAAGGTGATGAGAAGGCCGCCGACAAGCTGCTCCCGCTGGTGTATGAGGAGTTGCGCAAACTGGCGGCGCACCGGATGGCGAACGAAGCGGCCGGTCAAACTCTCCAGGCCACGGCGCTGGTTCACGAAGCCTGGATGCGGTTGGTCGGCAAGGAAAACCCGAAATTTGAAAACCGCGCTCATTTCTTCGCCGCCGCTGCCGAGGCGATGCGCCGCATCCTCATTGACAACGCCCGCCGCAAGCGCGCGCTGCGTCATGGGGGCGGACAGCAGCGCGTTGAGTTTGAGCCGGCGGAGCTTGCCTCCGCGAGCGACGACGACCAATTGCTGGCCGTGAACGAGGCGATCGACAAACTCGCCGCGCAGAGCAAGCTCGAAGCTGAATTGGTCAAGCTGCGTTACTTCGTCGGTCTGACCCTCGAGGAAGCGGCCGAGGTCCTCGGCATCTCCGCGCGCACCGCCGACAACTACTGGGCCCATGCCCGGGCCTGGCTCTTTAGCGAACTCAAAGGCCAAAAGCATTGAACCTAGAAAAAGCAGTAGAAACCGCGAAACACGCGAAACACGCGAAAGAACAAGGGGTTGTCAGAGACCATTACTGCACTCGGAAGGTGAAGATTGCCGGTGCGAGAAATCAGGCGTTCCGGCTTTTGTTTTCGCGTGGTTTGCGTATTTCGCGGTCAATCTGAACTGCCGTTTTGAGGTTGAACAGGAGGTAACGGAGAGAACGGAGAGCAATCCGAAAGGAAACCTCTGTTTCCTCTGTTTGCTCCTGTTCAAAAGCTGCAAATGCCCACTTTCCGGCTTCTGACCTCTGCCTTCTGACCTCTGCCTTCCGCCTTCCGCCTTCCGCCTTCCGTCCTCTGCCCTCAGCCTTCCGCCTTCTGAATTGGTTTGCGCCTTCGTTCTTGGAATCTCGCATTGGTTAACGGTGGCCCCGTCCTGCATAGCAGAACTGCGGAGGATGGACAAATCAGCCCACACACTGGAAAAACTTAAAATGAAAACAAAAAACCTATTCCTCCTTCCGGCGCTGATCGCCGTAATCAACTTGATACCGGCGGGCCGCGTGACGGCGCAGTCCTTCACGACCCTGTATAGCTTCACGGCAACCGCTGATCCTTATTACACCAACAGCGACGGAGGTGGGCCGTGGGCCGGATTGATTACCAATTTATCGGGCAACACCCTGTATGGGACGGCATTGAGTGGCGGCAGTTCGGGCAATGGCACGGTGTTCGCCGTCAACACCGATGGCACGGGTTTTACGAACCTGCATAGTTTCACGGCACGCTCTGGCCCTAATTCTACCAACAGCGACGGAGCTAATCCGTGGGCCGGATTGGTTTTATCGGGCAACACCCTATATGGGACGGCGTATATTGGCGGCAGTTCGGGCAATGGCACGGTGTTCGCCGTCAACACCGATGGCAC
>JACQFP010000066.1 GCA_016200005.1 Verrucomicrobiota bacterium
GAATTGTTACGATGAGTAATTTGGATCTTTTCATATTGTTTTCCTAACGTTCACAAAGGTTATACGCCCGGCGGACGAAAATCACTCAAAATATTTCAGCGACTTTCCCAGCTTCTCGCGCAACTGCTGCCGCGCCCGGTAAATCCGCATCTCGACCGCCTTCGCAGAACAGTTCAGAATCAACGCGATTTCCGCCTGCGAACGCTCTTCATATTCTGCGAGGATGAGCGGCGCGCGTAATTCTTCCGACAACGAGGCCAACGCCTGCCGCACGGCAACAGCCCGCTCCTGGGCTTGCAACGCTTCCGCGGGTGTCGTTTGTGGCGTGGCGAGGGTATCTTTCAAACCAGCGCCCGTCTCCGCGCTTTCAGCATCGAGTGAAATGTGCGGATGCCGTGACCGCCAGCGAAGGTGGTCGCGCGCCAGGTTTGTCGCGATCGAGTAAAGCCAGGTGGAAAATTTCTGACGGGGGTTGAACTTCGCGCGGTTTTGATAAACGCGAACGAAGCTTTCCTGCGCTACGTCGGCCGCTTCGGTTTCGTTTTGCAAGGAACGGATGAGATAATGAAACAACCTTTCCGCATGACGCTGCATCAAATCATTCAGCGAAGCATCCTGACCAGCGGCCAAGCGATCCATATCGCGGGCGTCCTGCTCATCGCTGGTCGTGGCGGTCATGGGCGGGCGTCGGCGTTAGTGTTGTTCACTCATGGTGCTGTCCTGCAAGAAGGTCTTTTCCTGGACCCAGGCGAGATAACGTTTGCCCTGCTCGGGCGGCATCGTGTGGCTGACTTCAAAAAAATGCCTGAGCATTGCGCTCTCGCATTCCGCCCTCAGTTTCGCGCGTTCGGCCAGAACGTTCTCGATTTGTGGAGTCAGGTCTGCGGCCGATGCCAGCAATTTCCTGAGTTTCTCATCCTGCTCGGCAATGCGCCGGCACCGTTCCATGCAGTGTGGTCGGTAGGCCGCGTGCAACTGGGATATGCGGGCAAACTCCGCCTCGCTCAAATTGAATTCTTTTTTCAGCCAGAACAATTCCGGGGTCTGGCTGTGCAACACGCCCCGATACGGCGCGGTGCCGGCAAGATAAAAACCGCAATAAGCCACGACCGCCGCGAGAAGCCCGATCATCAACACGATCAGCGGTCGTTTCATAGACTCAGTGTGAGGAAGTCTGATAGGGGTCAATCGACTGGACATAGCGCAAGCCCAGCGTTTCGTCGAGATGCGCCGTCTCCTTGCGCACCTGCCAATAGCCGGCGCTCAACCCCAGCACCAGCAAAACGGACACGTAGGAAATGGCAAGTGCCGGTCGCGGCAAGGACGTTTCGAACCAATCCAGCAGCAGTATCCACAGCGTGGTTCTGGGTTGCGACTCCAGGCGCTCGATTCCTTGCCAGACGCGCTCCTGGAATCGTGGCGGCAAGGCTGGGGTCACGACCCAACCGTGCAATGCCTTGCGAAGCGCCTCGTCGTCGTTGTTCATTTTTGTATTCTTGGTATTCATGGCGCGAGGGGCGGCAATCGAGCCTTGCCGCCCGCGAATGTTCACACAACTGTCAAACGGTCGCCAGCCTATTTCAACGGGGCGACTTCAAATGTTTTTCCACGCAGGTCGCGCATGGGGTTCTTGCCGGCCAGGTAGGGAACTCCATGCACCAGATCCGGGTCGTTTTTCGAACTGCCCGCGATCATTGTCGGTCTCGCGGACTGTGCCTTGGCCGCCGCGCCAAGAAGCTGGCCGCGCACCAGATCGGGATCGGTGTTGATGCCTGGCACCCGGGTGATTTGATTTGCCTTGCCGCGAGGTGAGAGCAACGGTTCATCCGCTTTGGCTGCTTGCGCCAAGTTGAAGCCAACGGCCACTGCCGATACGAGTAATATTTTGTTGAAGGATTTCATATTTTTGTCTTTCCAGCGGTCTTGACCGCCCTTTGTTTACTGCTGCTCTTAATACGCCTGGGTGAGACGTATCCCTCAAAGTTTTTGAACGCGTTGGAAGATTGATGAAAGGAGCAGCCCTCCCGCGGGCAGGAGTGTTAAAGACTGCATCTGACTGGATCAAACCGTTGACTAATGCCCGACGCGCCGGTTTTCCAGAATCAACCGGCCACCCTTCGCATCGATGGTCACTCGCTCGAAGCGGGCCAGCAGACCAATGCCCAACAATCCGCTTTCACCGGCGAAGAGTTCGGTGTCATGCAGGCCCGTGGGCACCGCCTCGAACAGAGTATCGCCAAGTTGGACTGTCGTGGTAGCTTGTGTAATTTTGAGGTCAGCAAGACCAATTGAAACTTTTCCCCCAAGTTCTGCGGGGAGCGCGCCCGCCACAACCCATTGCAAGGCCGATGCGCAACCCGTGTCCAGCCGCGTCCATCGGGCCGGCGCGCCGTTGACGCGCACCATCGTTTGCAGCGAACGACGGCGGTTTTCTAACGGCAACACTTCGCCATCCGCCTTCAATTCGCCAGACTCCAACAATCGAATCTTCCGCGTCTCGAAATCAAGCTGCACAATGCGAGCTTGGAAAAAATCAGCTCCGATCAACCCATCCACGTGGCAAACACAGGCGTCCGACAATTTTTGCAGATCCACCGCCAGATATTTTTTCGGCAACACCACCTCATTGACGCGCGCGGCCAATTGCTGCGGCCAATAGCCGGTCGCCTGTGCGCTCACACCCCGAACTGCGACGCGTTCACCCAACCGGACCTTCAAACGGTGGGCCGTCTTCAGGTCGATCACGCTGACGCCTGCACCGGAATCCAACAGGAAATTGAGTGGCTCAGGTGAATTCGCAACGCTCACTCGGACCCAGATCAGACCGTCGCGAAATTCAAAGGGAAAGTCCTGGCCAGCCTGGGCCTTGAATTGGACCCCGGCGACAATCAAAAGAAACATCGCGTAACGGCAAAACCGCATCACGAGGTTCAAGCAATTGCCATACCCTGGAATTTCAAACCAGTGCGACTCGCTAAATCACAAGGCCATGCAAATTTCCCCTCTGAAACTATCCGCAATTGTATTGAGCGATTCTAGCCAGCGGGGTTAATTTTCGTCACTTCATCGCGCATTGCCTTTCCAAAAACTGTTCAAGGCAGTGTGTCCAGCTACCGTAACACTTTGAGCGATGGCTTGCGTGATGTATTGCTTGGCCCTTCTCACGGATTCGGACAGTTCGCAACCAAGCGCCAGATACCCGGCAATCGCCGCCGAGTACGTGCAGCCCGTACCGTGCAGGTGGAGGCCGCGAATGAACGTCGAGGTCAGAAGCAACTCTTGCTTTCCGTCATAATAAATGTCCACGGCTTCTCGCACCCCACCCAGATGACCGCCCTTGACCAACGCCGCGCAACCGTAACGTTTCTTGATTCCCTTCGCCGCTGCGCGCAGATCCTCGACCGACTTGATTTTCCGGCCAGTCAGAATCTCCGCTTCATCCACGTTGGGGGTCGCCAGGGTTGCCAGCGGCAGCAACTCCCGTTGCAAAATCCTCACGGCGGACGGTTTGAGCAGGCGCGCTCCGCTGGTGGCCACCATTACGGGATCAACGATCAGCGGCGGTCGGTGACCGCGTTCGAAAAATGCGACGACCACCCGGATGATTTCCGTGGAAAACAACATGCCGGTCTTGACCGCCGCCGGGCGCAGTTCCTCAAACACCTCTTCGAGCTGGCCGAGCACGATTGCCGGTTTGCAGGACTGGATGGCACGGACACCACGCGGAGTTTGCGCGGTGATGCAGGTGATGGCGCTCGCTCCGTGAACGCCCAGCGACGCGAACGTTTTCAAGTCCGCCTGAATCCCGGCCCCGCCGCCGCTGTCCGAGCCAGCGATGGTGAGCGCGCAAGAACACTTTTTTTTCATCTGGAGAACGCAAGCCCGAACATAACGGCGGCAAAACAAATTTAATTCGGCACCGTGGCGTGTTGACGTAGCCAGGCTAAATCCTGGTATGGCGAAAACGCAAAGTTAAGATGCGTGACAAATCCTGACTTGGCCATGTCGAACGTGTAAGCATCTACCCAGCGGTGCAAATCCACGTGTCCATCCGCAAAGGAGACAACTCCGGACGGGCCATGCTGCAGTGATGGGAATTGATAATACATCGAGGTCATCGCAATCCCAAACGCGGAGTGGCACAGCCAGTTCGGGGCCACGTCCACGAACAGCAAAAGCTCCGACGGTTTGGCCGCGGCGACATCTCCCGTCTTGTGGAAGTTGACGTAGTTGGTGGTCATCGAGAAATCGCCGCCGCCCTCAGGTGTTGCCCAATTCATCCAGGAGTTAAGAGCGTAGGTGCGGATGTTCGCGCTGCGGTCTGCCGGACACTTATAGACGCCACGGGCCTTGTGGTAAGATGCGAAGACCGCGTACTCAGGATTGATCAAACACTCCACGTTGTTGAAGACCGCTTGATCCGCGGCAAATGTCTTATGGGTCGAGCCAAGCACCCACAGCCTGTTGTCGCCAATGGAAGTAAAAGTGCCGTACCCGTTGGGGACCAAAACTCCGCTGCTGTCATCGGCGTAAAGTTGCCAGGTTAATCCGAGCTGCCGCAGGTTGTTCATACAGGCGACGCGGTGCGCTTTGGCCTTGGCCTGGAAAAACGCGGGCAACAGCAACGCCGCCAGAATGGCGATGATGGCAATGACCACCAGCAATTCAATCAACGTGAAGGCCGCGCGCGGTCGGCTCCGCATTTGAAACTGTCGCAGTCGCCATTCTGATGTTGAGAAGCGCATTCGTCTGGCTCGACTTTTTCCAAGAATAACATCGAAGTCACCTCGATGGAAACAGATGTTTTTGTTTTGCCTTTGCATCACGCGCGGGGACTGGTCGCGAGCCAACTTTGAACTTTGAACTTTGAACCCGGAACTTCATATTCCCGCCATGGATAAGGAAAAAGTCGCGGAAATCTTGTTGGAGATCGGCACGTTGCTCGAACTCAAGGGCGAGAATCCTTTCAAGACCCGCGCCTATTCCAATGCGGCGCGCGCGCTGGAAAGCCTCGCCGAACCACTCGCCAAAATCGTGGCCGAAGAACGCCTCAACGAAATCAAGGGCATCGGGGAAGGCATTGCCAAAAAAATCGCTGAGTTGGTCACGACCGGGAAACTGGCGTACTACGACGAGCTTAAAGCTTCCATCCCGCCCGGCTTGGTCGAAATGCTCTCGATTCCCGGGCTCGGTCCAAAAAAAATCCAGGCGTTGAATAAAAAACTCGGCGTGGACTCGGTCGAGAAACTCGAAGCCGCCTGTAAAGCCGGCCAGGTCGCCGAACTCGATGGCTTTGGCGAAAAGACGCAGACGAATCTGCTCGAAGGCATCGCCCGGCGGCGGATGTATGCGGAGAAACATCTTCTGGCCGAGGCATTGCGCGTGGCCGACCCGTTGTTGGAAAGTTTGCGTTCGCACCCTAACGTGATCCGTTGCAGCGCGGCAGGGAGTCTGCGGCGACACAAGGAAGTCATCGGCGACATTGACTTGCTCGCGTCCTCAAAAAAACCGGCGGAAGTCATTGAGTCATTCACTCGGCAACCCGGCATCATCAAAGTCACTGCGAAGGGCGACACCAAGGCGAGCGTGATTCTGGAAGGCGGCATCCAGTCGGACTTGCGCGTCGTGAGCGACAAGGAGTTTCCGTTCGCGCTGATGTATTTCACGGGCAACAAGGAACACAACATCATCATGCGCCAGCGGGCCATTGCTCGCGGACTGCGGCTCAACGAATACGGTTTGTTCAAGTCCAAGGAGGAAACGCGCGACCCAAAACTCCTCGTGTCGTGCAAGGACGAGGCGGAGATTTTCAGCAAACTCGACTTGCCATACATCGAGCCAGAGCTGCGTGAGGACCACGGCGAATTCGACGCCGCGGAGAAGGGTGAGCTACCGAAGCTCATCGAATGGACCGACCTGCGCGGCGCGTTGCACAATCACTCGACCTGGAGCGACGGCCACAATCGGACAGAGGAAATCGCGAAGTTCATGGAAAACCTCGGCCTTGAATACTGGGCCATCACCGACCATTCCAAGTCGTCGTTCCAGGCGAACGGCCTCGACGCGAAACGAGTTCGTGAGCAGCTCAAGGAAATCAAAAAGATCAACGACCGGCTCGCCGAACGCGGCAGCGACTTCCGCCTGCTCACCGGCTGCGAAGTGGACATTCTCAAGGACGGACTGGATTTCGACGACGACCTGCTCGCGGAACTGGACGTGGTCGTCGCCAGCCTCCATGTGCCGGCGAACAACGAAGCCGACAACACCAAGCGCCTGATCCGCGCCGCGCAGAACAAGTTTGTCCACATGCTCGGGCATCTGACGGGACGGCTGTTGCTGGAGCGCGAGCCGTATCCGGTGAATCAGCAGGCGGTCATCGACGCCTGCGCGGAAACCGGCACGTGGGTCGAGCTGAATTGCAATCCCTATCGCTTCGACCTGGATTGGCGGTTGTGGCCTTACGCGAAAAGCAAAGGCGTGAAGTGCGTCATTAACCCCGACGCGCACCGCAACGAACACGCGAAATTTTTGCGCCTCGGTGCCGGCATCGCGCGCAAAGGCTGGCTCACGAAGGCCGACGTGATCAACACGCTGCCGCTGGGGAAGCTTATGAAAGAGTTGAAGCGGAAACAGGCCGGGTGGAAAAAGTGATTGGACTGCGTTCGCTGGTGACGGGGGCTTGGGGGCGCCGGTTGGCGGCAAAAAAATCCTTAATCGATCCGCCGCACCCCCCCAAGCAGGAGCGCTCCCGGCCGTTTGCACGGACATTGATGATTCCGTACCAATCGCACCCAATCACCGGTGCGATAGCGGATAATCGGGCGGCCAATGCGTCCCAGCGTGGTGAGCACCAGTTCGCCGGCCTCGCCATCTTTCAGCGGTTGTTCCGTGTCGGGCTGAATCACTTCGGCGATGAATTCCGTTTCGAGCAGGTGCATCGCGCCGGTGTGCGCCAGGCACTCGCTTGCGACCGAACCCGCTTCGGTCAGGCCGTAACGATCAAAACACTGCGCGCCCCAGGTCGACTCGCTTTGTTCACGCAGAGCCGTCGCGCGCGAATTGGTCTGGCCGGGAGCGATGATTTTTCTGACGCTCATGGTTTTCAACGTGATGCCGGCTCGGCGGGCTGTGCCGGCGAGCGCGAGAATTGTCTCGGTTTTCCCAATCAGCACATCGGGATCAAATCGGCGCAGCAGTTGCAATTGTTCTTCATCACTGGCGTCACCGCCCGGAAAGCAACAGCAGCCAAGCCGGCACGCGCCTTCGAACATGATCGACGGGCCGGAGGCAGCGCCCGGCGTCAGAGCAAAAAAAATGCGCTGGCCCGGCTCAATGCCGGAAAGTAGATAGAGCCGCTGGCTGCAATCCATGACCCAGCGCCAGTTCAACGTCGTGTCCGCCCAGTAAATGGGCGCGTGCGTGGTGCCCGAGGAACGATGAATCCGTTTATAAGTGCCGGGGGGATAAGTCAGGTTGGTGCCCAGCGGCGGCGCGGCGGATTGATCGGAAACCAATTCGTCGCGCGTGGTGACAGGGAACGCAGAGAGTTGGCTGAGCGAGGAGAGCCGATGGACGGTCACGCCCGCCGCTTGCCATTTGCGGGTGTAGAATGGATTTTGCTCCCAGACCTCACTGAAAAGGCGATTCAGTTTGTCGAGCTGGAGGTGCTCGAGGTCGGGCGTTTGCATTTCATGTGTAGCGGACGCCCTGATGCGCCGGCAAATAAAAGTCCGGCAGCAACCAGTCCACCTCCAGCAGCCCTTCGCGCGTCAGCCGGACGGTGTCGCCTTCGATTTCCAGAAGGCCTTTGTTGAGCAGCGTCTCGAACTGCGGTTCCAAATGATCGACCAGATCCACGCCGAATTTGTCGCGGAAATAGCCCGCGTCCAACTGGCCGGTCTTCAAATGGAGAATCACTTCCCGGCGCAATTTTTCCTCGGGCGTCAGCCGGAGCGCGCGGCGCAGCGGCAGTTTGTCCTTTTGGAGCCACTCCGCGTAGCGTTCAAAGGTGTCGACGTTTTGATAGTGAACCCCGCGCAGATGGCCGAACGCGGTTTCGCCCAGCGCCAGCAAGTCCGCCCCGTGCCAGAAATGTTCGACGGTGTAAACGAAGCGCCAACGCTTCGGATTGCGGATCGCCATGTAACCGCTGCCGATGACGTAACCCGCCGCCTCGCACATGTGGAAGCCTTCGGCCACCATGGCGCGTTTGGCGGGCCAGGAGGGCAACGGCAGTTCCCGTCCCGACTTCAACGAGGCATAGAGGCGGGAGTTATAGGTCAGTTCCAGTTGATAAATGGTCACGCAATCCGGCATCAGTTCCAGCACCTGATCCATCGTGCGCTGCCACGTGCCTTCCGTTTCACCGGCCAACCCGGCGAGCAGGTCCACGTTGATTTCATCGAATCCCGCCTCCCGCGCCTGACGGAAAGCCCGCAGGCAATCTTCGACGCGGACATCGCGACCGCTGCGGCGTAAAATATCGTCATGGAGCGTTTGAAAGCCGAGGCTCAGGCGGGTGACGCCAAGGTCTTTCAGGGTTTGAAGTTTTTCCGGCGTCACGGTGCCCGGCTCGCATTCGAAGGTGCATTCCTCGACCGCATCCCAACGGCTGCGTTGCTGCAAGCCGCCGAGCAGCCGGCGAATCTGGTCCGACGTCGGATAAGAAGGCGAGCCGCCGCCGAAATAGACCGAACTGAAGGCGCGGTTCTGAAACGCCGGGAAATTCAGATAAAGTGAAAATTCCTTGAGCACGGAATCGATGTAAAGATTCACATCCTCCGCGCTGCGCCGGGGATAGACGCGAAAATAACAATAATGGCAGCGTTGCCGGCAAAACGGGAGGTGGACGTAAAGACCAAGCGGGCCAGGCGCAGCATCGGCTGAAAGCGCGTGAAGCAGCTTGGGAATTTCAGCCGGCTGCCAGCAGGAAAACGGCGGATAGTTGGAAATGAAGTAGTTGCCGACCTCGGTGCGGACCGGTGGCGATTCGAGAGTTGATTTCATGCTGGCAGCTTTTCGGATGATGATCAGGTGTAGCGCACTTCCTGAAATTGCGGATGGTAAAAAAGCGGCAGCAAGCGATCGACCTGCAACAATCCTTCGCCAGTCAGGAGCACGGAGGAATTGGAAAACTTGAGCAATCCCGCCGCCGCCAGCGCCTGGAGTTGCGTCCCGAAAACTTCGATGATGTCCTCGCCAAATTTGTTGCGGAAATCGGCGGCGTTAATGCTTCCGAATTTGAGTTGCAGAATGAATTCGCGCACGAACTGGTCGTGAGGGGATAGTCGATAGGCGCGTGTGAGCGGCAACGCGCCTTGTTCCACATGCGCCACGTAGGCTTCGAGGGTGACCGCGTTCTGGAAATGCACGCCGCCCAGGTAACCGAAGGAAGCCACTCCCAAACCGAGCATGTCTTCGCCCCGCCAGAGATGATCCTGATAGCGAAAACGATGGCGCACCGGGTCCTTGACGGCCGCATAGGCGTTGACCACGGTGTAGCCCGCCTGATCCAGTTTGCCGAAGGCGTAATTCAAGCGCTCCCGCTTTTCCGCCCATGAAACGACCGTCCCCGGCAGGCGGTTCGATTTCAAATCGGAATAAAGCCGCGTGTTGCAGGGAATCTCCGTCTGGTAGATGGTCACGCTGTCCGGCGACAGTCCGATCATCTGGCGGACAGAATCCTCCCACTGCGTCCGCGTCTCGCCGATCAGGCCGACCATCAAGTCCAGATTCACCCAATCAAACCCGGCCTGTTGAATCTGCGTGTAGGCGCGGCGCACATCTTCGGCGAGATGGATGCGGCCGTTCAGTTTCAACAGGGCGTTGTCGAAACTCTGCACGCCCATGCTCACCCGGGTGACGCCCAGTTCAATGAGCGCTTCCAGAAAGTCGCGGCGGACCGATCGAGGAGCGCACTCGAACGTTACTTCCTCGACGCTGTCCCAGGCAAGCGCGCTGCGTAGCCCGTTCCCCAATCGACGGACTTGGGACGATGTAAGTGTCGAAGGTGTACCGCCGCCAAAATAGACAAATGAAACCGGCCGGGTCTGCACGCCCGGCCGCCCGGCATAGAGCGCCATCTCCCGCAGGACGGCCTCGACGTATCGATCCACCACCTCGGGTTTCTGGCCGATGTAGGAAAGGTAATAACAGTAATCGCATTTCTTCTGGCAAAACGGAACGTGCACATAAATCCCCACCGGCGAACCGGACACTGCCCGATTCAATTCCTGTTCGACTTCCGAAACCTCTGCGGGACTCCACACCGAAAATGGCGGATAAGCCGCGACAAAGTAATTACCCACCACCGGTTCTTCCGCCGGAACGGGCAACGCAACCGAGGCTGTGGCTGTGGCAGTCATGCTAATGTATAAAACGTTGATACCTCAACGCGGATTCGCCCACCTTGACCGGCATCAAGGTATGATTCAATTGCGCCTGAAGCGCTTGCGTAAAATCGCGAGCAAAAGATGCAAAGCCTTTGCCAAGAAGCGTGTGGTTGCTGCTCCGCTTCGCGGGCAAACTGTCGCAAGTTATGAGAGCAACGGATCGAGTTGAGTTCAGTGGCAGCGAAAATGAATTGTGCGCGGTCTGCCCATTGAACCGCGTCAAGGCCGGCGTGGCCGTCCGCATCAAACGGCTTTGCGCTTCGCCGGAGGTCAGTCATCAGTTGCGTGAAATTGGTTTTTGCGAAGACCAGATCATCAAGTTGCTCACGAGCCAGAACAACATCATCTGCCTGGTTTGCAATGCCCGTCTCGCCATCAGTTCCCAACTCGCTCAAACCATCCTGGTCGAACCGTTGCTTCAGCCGCAGGCGGCTTGAAGCTCCGAGTGAGGCCGATGAGATTCGAGGGAAACGCTTTTCGAGTGCGTGAAATCGCCGATTTTGTTTTCCAATGCCTTCAGCCATAACGGGTGCTCGTTCAAACAGGGAATCAACTTGAGTTCCTGACCCCCGGCCTGAAGAAAAGTATCCCGACCGCGTATCCCGATTTCTTCGAGAGTTTCCAGACAGTCCGAGACGAAGGCCGGGCAGATCACGAGAATTTTCTTTGCTCCATTCTCCGCCAAACCTTGGATGACGTGATCGGTGTACGGTTTGAGCCAGGGATCACGTCCAAGGCGTGATTGAAAAGCGATCGAATATTTTTCCTTCGGCACGCGGGCTTTTTCGACGAAGGCTTTGACAGTCTTGAAACACTGCGCGCGGTAACAGGTCGCCTGCGCCGGACTGCTCACTTCGCAGCAGTTCGTCACACGCAAACAATGACCGCAGGTCGGATCGGCTTTGGTCAGATGCCGCTCCGGCAAGCCGTGAAAGCTGAACAGCAGATGATCGTAATCCCGCTTGAGATAATCCTCCGCGCTGCCGGCCAGCGCGGCGATATAATCCGGCTCGTTAAAACAAGGGGGCGTGACCTTCAGCGACATTTGCGGCGCGTGTTTCGTCATCACTTCCTTCACTCGCTCCACTGCGGTTTCAAAGCTCGACATGGCATAATGCGGGAACATCGGGATGAGCAGAAGCTCGCTCACGCCCTGCTGGTGGAGATTCCGAACGGCGCTTTCGATGGAAGGGTTCTGGTAGCGCATCGCCAGTTCGACCGGGACGCTCACGCGTCGTTGCAATTCCTGTTGAACTCTCCTGCTGGTGACGACGAGAGGTGAGCCTTCGTCCGTCCAGATTTTTCGATAGGCGTGCGCGGATGCTTTTGGACGATTGATGAGAATCATGCCGACGATGAAACGACGCAGCGGCCACGCGACATCGATCACGCGACCGTCCATCAGGAATTCATTCAAGTAACGGCGGACCGCTGGAACCGTGGGCGAATCCGGTGAACCGAGGTTGACCAACAGAACGCCTTGCTTGCTCATGCGGCCACGAGAGGCTGAAGGTTGGCGTCGGCCACCGGTTTTCCATTTGGAATCGTCGCGAAACACTTTTCGATTCGCTCCGCCGTTTGACAACCCGACACGATGGAATCTGCCAGCGAAATCCCGTCGCGATAATGGCCGGCGAGAAATAGGCCGGGCGCTTTGGCTTCAATCTCCGTCATCAGGCTCTTGAACCGGCCATAGCCAACCTCGTATTGCGGAATGGCGTGACGGAACAGGACGTGGTTGATGAACGTCGGTTTCCCGGTCACGCCCAGGATGGTGCGCAGGTCGGCGAGCGTCAGCTCCACAAGTGCATTCGTGTCCAGCGTCGCCAGTTCCGGCGCGCGCGTGCCGCCGACATAACTTGTCAACGTCACGTGCCCTTCTGGTGCTCGATTTGGAAAGAGCGTCGAGGAGAAAAGCGTTCCCAGAATCTTGAACCCTTCAACTTCGGGAATGAGCATTCCAAAACCGTCGAGCGGGTGCGCGACGTCTTCCCGCCGAAAACCCAACACCACACTGGCGACCGGCGGATAATGTATTTCAGAGAGTGGCGAGCAGTTAATGTAGCGCTCGGTCGTTAGTTGAATTTCCGGTAGTTTATAGGCCGGCCCGGCGAAAATCACCGCCGCATGTCGCTCTGATTGCTCACGGTTACTGACGCGAGTTGTCACCTCCCAGCCTTCCTCAGTCTGACGCAAGCGAATGACCGGCGAGTTGAGTTTGACGTCGTCGGCGAGACGATGGTGCAGCGCGGATGTGAGCACTTGCAGTCCGTTGTCGAACGAAATCTTCTTGGCGTTTTGCTTGGAGGTTTCAGCCCGCCGCTTTCGTTCGCGCGCGCCCAGAAACTGGCCGACGAGCAGCGAGCCGTAGCGTTGTTCCAACGCATGGAGTTTGGGGAAGGCGTGTTTAACGGAAAGATGGGCCGGGTCGCCCGCATAGACACCGGCCACAAACGGATTGATGGCGTAATCGAGAAATTCTTGACCGATCCGGCGTCGGACAAATTCCGCCAGGTTCTCCTCCTGCGATTCCTGGGCGCGTGGAATGAACGGCTCGGCTAGCAAGCGCAGTTTGGCCGCGGAGGAAAACAGTGGCGTGGTCAGAAACGCCAGCGTCGATGCCGGCAACTCAACCGGCTTGCCGTCGCGCACGATGTAGCGCTTTTCCGCGCGCGGGTCGGAGTAACGACGACGATGCTCCAGACCGAGATCGTGAATGAGCGCGCCGATTTTCGGCGACGTCTCCAGAATCGAGTTCGGCCCATATTCGGCGAGGTAGCCATCGCGGCTGATGGATTGGATGACGCCGCCGACCCGGCTGCCGGCCTCGTAAAGCATCACGGGAATGCTTTTTTGCCGAAGTTGAAAGGCCGCGGTCAGACCCGTGATGCCGCCACCGATGATGGCCACTGTTTTCATATTGTTTTGGAAAATCGTTTCTCCTGGTTGCTCGAATTGTAGGCGTCAAAGCGCATCGCGATGTTGCGAATGAACAATCGTCCGGTGTCGGTGACGACCAGACCGTCCTTGGTTTTCTGCACCAGGCCGTCCGCCTCAAAATCCGACAGCGAGTTCAGTTCGCGTTCAAAGTATCGTTGGAAATCGACACCCAGTTTCCGGGACATCGCGGCGTAGTCGAGCCCCAAATCGCACATCAACCGCATGATGGTTTGACGCCGGATTTTGTCTTCATCCGTTAGAATATAGCCTTTGGCCAGTGGACTCCGCCCTTCGTCGAGCGCGGCGTAATATTGCGGCAGTTCCTTCAGGTTCTGCCAATAGATGCCGTCCGCCTGTGAAATGGACGACAGGCCAAAGGCATAAATGTCCGCGCCGCCGCGCGTGCTGTAGCCTTGGAAATTCCGCTGCAATGTTTTCTGCCGCTGCGCCACTGCCAGTTCATCGTCCGCGCGCGCGAAGTGGTCCATGCCGATATACACGTAACCACCGGCCGTCAGCTTCTCGATGGTGAGCTTGAGCAATTGCAGTTTGACTTCGGCGCTCGGCAGGATTTTGTCTGCCAAAATCTTTTGCGCCGGTTTGATCCACGGCACGTGCGCGTAGCTGAACACGGCCAGGCGGTCAGGATTAAGCGCCAGGGTTTCGTCCAGCGTCTTTTCAAATGATGCGGCCGTTTGATGCGGCAGACCGTAAATCAGGTCGATGTTGAGCGACGTGAATCCTGCATTGCGAATCCAATCAACCACCATCTTGGTTTGCGCAAAGGGTTGAATGCGATGGACGGCTTTTTGGACGAGCGGATTGTGGTCCTGCACGCCGATGGACGCGCGGTTGAATCCAATTTCCCGCAAGGCTTGAACGTGATCGCGTGTCACGCGGCGCGGGTCGATCTCCACGCCGGCCTCTGCATCGACGGCCAGCTTAAAGTGAGTGTGGATCAGCTTGCCGAGTGCGCGAAGTTCGTCCGGGGAAAGAAACGTCGGCGTGCCACCGCCGAAATGCAATTGAACGACCTTCCGCTTTGGGTTCAGCCACGGCGACATCAGCGCGAGTTCCTTCTCGAGATAGTTCAGATAGGTCGCGCTCATGCGCCGATCAGTAGTAATGACGGTAGTGCAACCGCAGAACCAGCAGAGCGACTGGCAGAACGGGAGGTGAAAGTAAAGCGAGAGGTCGCGGTCGGTCTCGCTATTCGCGCGAATTTTTTCCAGCAATCTTTCAGCGGGCACGGTATCGGTGAACTGCGTGGCTGGCGGATAGGACGTGTAACGTGGGCCAGGCACGTTGTATTTCTGAACGAGATCCAGATTAACTTTGAGCGCGCTCATGAAAAATTTCGGACGGTGGCGACCAGGCTTTCGATGCACTCCAGCTTTGCGTTGGGCGGCACGCCGTGGCCGAGATTGAAGATGTGACCGTTGTGGCCGCGCAATGTTTCGAGGATTCGCGCCGTCTCCGCGGCCACAACGGCGGGGGTGGTGTTCAGCAAAAAGGGATCGAGGTTGCCCTGCAAGGCGATGTTCGCCGGCAGACACTTCCGCACCTCGGCCAGCGATACCGTCCAATCGACGCCGACCGCTTGCGCACCCGTCTGCGCGATGGTGTCCCAACAGCCATGCGTTCCCTTGCTGAATACGATGACGGGCACCTGGCCTTTCAATGCGGTGATGATTTGTTTGATCGAGCGGGCGGAGGCGGCTTCGTAAGCATTGGCTGCCAAAGCTCCACCGAGACTGTCGAACATCTGAATGGCGTCCACGCCAGAATCGATTTGGAGTTGCAAGAAGTCGGTGACCGCAACCGTGAGTTTCTTGATCAACCGTGAAAATAATTCCGGTTCTGAATAAAAGAGTGCTTTGGCTTTCGTGTACTCTTTGGCGCTGCCACCTTCCATCATGAAATTGGCGAGCGTCCACGGCGAGCCGGCAAAACCAAGCAGCGCGGTCCGGCTGCCGAGGGAACTTTTGATCATCGGCAACGCTTTGGCGACGTATTGCAACCGCTCGGTGACCGCCTGGGTTTCCAACCGGTCGATGTCCGCCGCCGACCGAAGCACAAATTCCATCTCGATGCCGCCTTGGTCGCGGAAGTGGTAGCCCTGGCCCAAAGCTTCCGCGACTACCAGGATGTCGCTGAACAGAATCGCGGCGTCGAAATCGAACCGGCGGATGGGTTGCAGCGTGACTTCCGCCGCCAGTTCGGGTGTTTGGACAAGTTGAAGGAAGGAATATTTTTCCTTCAGTTTGCGGTATTCCGGCAGCGCACGTCCCGCCTGACGCATCAGCCAGACCGGGGGACGATCCACGGGGCGGCAGCGGCAGGCGCTCAAAAAGCGCTGACGGCGGGTCCGTTCAATGGCCGGGTTTTTCACGGCAACAAAGCATTCTTCGCTTTGGGCTGCGACCGATTTAACCACGTTCGATTCGGTGAATTCCATACTGTTCTTGCAGAAGCATCCGTTCTTTCGCGCGAAGGAGCTAACCATTCCTTGCCTTCTTCCTCTCGGATTTTGGCAAGTCTGCTTTTGGGGAGGGGGCTGCCAAGCCAGCAATTCTCAATGGAAGCTATTCCCCGATTCATCGGTCAAGCCTGGAGCCATGGAAAACCCGACGAGTTGCGTTATCGGCTGGTTGGCCGCAATCAACGCACGAAAAGCTCTACGCAGTTGCCGCAAGAAATGTCCACTTATTAGCAACGGCTGTGTAGTGCATGAGGATTGTCTCTGTCAGATTTCAAACGAGAAAGCGGAGAAGCTGAAGCTATGGAAGCAAAGAAAAACATCGGGAATGGAAAACCAACGAAGGTTCTGAGCGGCGCAAGTCGTCGAACCTCTGCCCGGCGCGCAGCGGATGACGAGGTGATTGAGTTGGTGCCGTCCCTCCTGAAGTTGCAAACCATCCTGGTGCCGACGGATTTCTCCAAGGAATCAAAAAAGGCGCTGCTTTACGCCATCCCGTTCGCCCGACAGTTCAACGCCGGTATCATTTTGCTCCATGTGGTGCAGCCACATTACATCGGGGGTGAATTTGGGGTCGTGGATTTCCCGGTGATCGAGGCTGACCTGCAAACACGCAGCCAAAAGGAACTGGCGACCTTGGCCGCCAAAAGCGTGCGTGACCTGGTGCCGGTCAAAACCCTGGTCCGCGCCGGTTCGCCGGTGAACGAAATTGTCGAGGCCGCCAAAGAATCAAAGGCCGATCTGGTCATTCTGTCCACTCACGGGCGCACGGGCCTCAAGCACGTTCTGCTGGGCAGCGTGGCGGAGAATGTGGTGCGCCACGCTCCCTGTCCGGTGTTGATCGTTCGGGCACGTGAGCGCGAATTTGTGAATCCAGAACCAAGATTTTGAAGTGAAAAACACAGGAGGAAATATGATGGCAACTATCGAGTCCGAAACAAAAAAAAGAGCGCCGGTTAAACCTCTCCGACCGTTCAACACGGCGTTCGGCTGCCCGCGCGAGTTCCTCGACAATCAATTCGTTTACGTCGTCATTTCCCCGCGTGCCGGAGGTTTGTCCGTGGGAGTCAACATGAACCCGGACAAGAATTGCAACTTTGATTGCGGCTATTGTGAGGTGGATCGTAAGACGCCCGGGCGGAGTCAGGGATTGGACGTGGAGGTCATGGCGGCTGAATTGGTGCAGACACTGAACCGCGTCCAGCAAGGCCGCTTGCGGCAGTTGCCGCTCTATCGCAATCTGCCCGACGAATTGCTTCAGCTCCGGCACGTCGCCCTCAGTGGCGACGGCGAGCCGACACTGTGCCCCAACTTCGCCGAGGCGGTCCAAGCCGTCGTGCATGTGCGCGCCCTCGGCAGTTTTCCCTTCTTCAAGATCGTGCTCATCACCAATACCACCGGTTTGGATTTGCCCGAAGTCCGATACGGTCTGAAATTCCTCACCAAACGCGACGAGATCTGGGCCAAGCTCGATGCCGGCACACAGGCTTACATGGACAAGGTCAACAAATCTGAAATCCCTCTCGAAGTCATCCTGGCCAATATCCTGACGCTGGCGCGTGAACGCCCCGTCATCATCCAGAGCCTCTTTCCACAACTCAACGGCCAGGAGCCGCCCGAGGAGGAAATTCAGCATTACGCGCAACGGTTGTTGGAATTGAAAAACCGCGGCGCACAAATTCCGCTCGTGCAGATTTACTCCGCCACCCGACCCACTCCTCACTCCGAGTGCGGACACTTGCCGCTCAAAACCCTCTCGCGCATCGCCGCAACCGTCCGCAAAACCACAGGCTTGAAAGTCGAGGTCTTTTGATTCAAGAATGGAAGGCATGAAAATGGAAAATGCCATCCGCATCCTCGCCGGCACCATGGTTCTCATCAGCCTCAGTCTGGCCCATTGGGTCAACTCCTGGTGGTTGCTGCTGGCGGTCTTCGTCAGCGTAAACCTCATCCAATCCGCTCTCACCGGCTTCTGCCCGGCTGAAATTGTTTTGAAAAAGCTGGGTGTCGGGAGAGACGGCGCCCCGTGCTGCAAATAATCGTTGGCGTTGTTATCGGAGCGGTATTATTGACCGAGCCATGAAACTCCGATTACTGTTCCTTGCGCTTGGGGTGGCGTGGTGCGCGAACCTCCCGCTGGCGGCAGCCGAGCCGTGGACGCTCGAACGCGCCATCAGCGTGGCGCTGACGAATAATCCGGACGCCCGCATCGCGCAACATCGCATCGCCGCCGCCCGCGCCGGACTTGACGCGACTCGCGCGGCGTATTGGCCTCAGGCGCAATTTCAATCCAGCTACACCCGCACCGACAACCCCATCGGTGTTTTCGGCGCCGCCCTTAATCAACGATCGTACACTTCGTCGCTGAATTTCAACGACGTCCCCGATGCGGACAACCTCAATGTAAAGGGCCTTCTCACCGTGCCGCTTTACAACGGCGGTCGCACCAAAGCCGGGCGCGACGCGGCCAGGGCCAACACCGAAGCCGCCCGCCAAAACGCTCAAGCCGTCCGCAACACGCTCGAATTCGAAGTGGCCCGCGCTTTCCACACCGTGCTGAAAACCCGTGAGTTCGTTCGTGCCACCAAAAGTTCGGTCCACTCATTTGAAGGCAACCTCAACATTGCCAGCAACCGCTTCAATGCCAGTACGATCCTCAAAATCGAACTCCTCGATATGGAAGTGCGCCTGGCGCAAGCGCGCGAAGACCTTGTGCGCGCCCGCAACGCCAGCAATTTGGCGACGCGCTCATTGGGCAATCTGCTCGGCGTCGAGGACGCCGACTTCACGGTGGCGACCACAGCACCTGAGAGCGTCGTGCCCGACGGGAAGGATTTCTCTCAACGTTCCGAACTGGCAGCTAGTCGCGAACAACGGCGCGCAGCCGAGGCCGAAGTTCGCCGGGCGCACGGCGGCTATTTCCCGCGCCTGAACGCCTTCGGCAGTCTCGATTACGATCGCGGCTGGAAGTTCAATGGCGACGGCCACAGCTACACCGCCGGCGTCCTCGTGCAGTGGAACTTGTGGGACGGGCAGTTGACTCGCGCCAAAGTCAGCGGCGCCCGCGCGGACCTCGACACCGCGCGCGAAGATGAACGCAAGCTCCGCCTCGCGCTTGATCTCGAAGTTGAACAGGCGCGACTCAGTTTGCAAGAAGCCAGCGAACGTCTCGCGGTCACCGGCAAGTCCGTGGCTCAAGCCACCGAAAGCGCGGAACTGACGCGCGCCCGGTTTGAGCAAGGGCTGGCCATCGCGACTCAACTTATCGACTCTGAAACCGCCCTCGCCGTCGCGCGTGTCCGCCGTGCCGAAGCCGAGGCTTATCGGAGCATCGCCATCGCCGCCTTGCGAAAAGCCGTCGGCCTGTCACTACTCTCTCCGACGCAGATCAGCCGATGATATGAAGACCAACCGAACCCTCTTTGGAATGAGTCTCCTCATTGCAGCAGCGATGTTGACCGATGGCTGTGGCAAAAAGAAACAGGAGGGCGCGAACTCACAGAATCTTCCGACCGCCGCCGTTCGCGTGCAAACCGTCGAGAGCAAATCGAGCGCGGCGACGGACGAAGTCGTTGGCACAGTGCGCGCCAAACTGCGCGCCAGCATCGAAGCAAAGGCAAGCGGGCACATCGAGAAAATGCCCGTGGCGTTGGGTCAATTGGTCAAGACCGGCGATCTACTGGCGCAACTCGACACGCGCGAGATTCAAGCCCGGCTCGACCAGGCGCTCGCCGCGCGCCAACCGGCGGAGAATGATTTGAAACGGCTGACCGTGCTGTTGAAGCAGGGAGCAGTGACACAGGCGGAGTTTGATGCCGCGCAAGCGCGACAGCGCGCAGCATCAGCCGCGGTTACCGAAGCGGAATCGCAACTGGGCTACATGACGATTGTCGCGCCGTTTGACGGTGTCATCAGCCGCAAGTTCGCCGACGTGGGCGACCTTGCGTTGCCGGGCCGCCCGCTGCTCGAAATAGAAAAGCCTGACCAGCTTCGTTTCGAGGCCGACGTGCCCGAAGCCTTGATCGGATATATCCACCTTGGTGACAGGTTGACAGTGCGGACGGGCGCTCAAGACGCTGGCGTCCAGGGTGTCGTCAGTGAAATCTCGCCCATCGCCGACCCCGCGAGTCGCACGTCCGTTGCGAAGCTTGATTTGCCCGCCAACGCCGGATTGCGGGTCGGTCAATTTGCCCGCGCGCTCGTGGTGGTGGCCGAGAGGAAAGCTCTGATTGTGCCGGCGTCCGCTGTCGTTCAACGCGGCCAGATGGAGTTGGTGTTCGTCGTCGCGAACAAACTCGCGCAATTACGGATCGTGAAAACCGGCAGGCGGACCGGCAATGAGGTCGAACTGGTGTCCGGCGTCAGTGCGGGTGAACGGATCGCCGTCAAGGGCGCGGAACAATTGCGCGACGGCCAACCGGTCGCAGCGCAGCCATGAATGTGCCCGCGGAGAAATCAACCGCCGCCGGCATGGGCGTCGCCGGCCGCATCGCCCGCGCGTTCATCGACTCGCAGCTCACGCCGTTGATCATCATTTCGTCCGTGCTGCTTGGCGTGGCGGCCGTCTGGCTGTTGCCGCGCGAGGAAGAGCCGCAGATCAAGGTGCCGATGGTGGACGTGCTCGTTGCCATGCCCGGCTTCAGCGCCAAGGAGGTCGAGGAACGCGCCACGCGGCCGATGGAAAAACTCCTCTGGGAAGTTCCCGGTGTTGAATACATCTATTCCACGTCGCGACCCGGCGAGAGTCTCGTCATCGTGCGTTTCAAAGTGGGCGAGGACGTTGAGAAAAGTCTCGTCAAGCTCTCCGAAAAACTGCGTTCCAACTTCGACCGCATTCCGCACGGCGTTTCGTTTCCGCTCATCAAACCGCGCTCCATTGACGACGTGCCGATACTCGCGCTGACCTTTCACAGCGACCGTTACGATCATCTCACCCTCCGGCGTCTCGTCGCACAAGTGGACGATGCCGTGAAACAAGTCCCGCTCGTTGCCGAAACCGCCGTCATCGGCGGCGCGCGGCGTGAAGTGCGCGTGCTGCTCGATCCCGCTCGTCTGGCCTCGCGCAAACTCAGCCCGGTCGCGCTCGTGCCGATGTTGCGCCTGGCCAATCGCCAGTTCGGCTCCGGCAACCTGACGAGTGACAACCGCGAAGTCATTGTTGAAACCGGCGGATTTTTGACGAGCGCAAAAGAACTCGGCAATGTTGTCGTGGGCGTGTTCAGCGGCAAACCGGTCTATCTGCGCGAAGTCGCTGAAATCGTCGATGGCGCCGAGGAACCGTCGCAATACGTTTTCTTTGGAGAAGGCGCGGCACGATCCGTGAATGCGAATGAGCAACCCGCCGTGACGCTCAGCATCGCGAAACGGCCGGGCGCGAATGCCGTTTCAGTCGCCCGCCAGGTCCAGAAAAAAGTCGAGACGCTGAAAGGCACTTTGATTCCGGACGATGTTCACGTCTCCGTCACGCGCAATTATGGCGAGACGGCGTCGGAAAAGTCGAACGAACTTCTCTTTCACATGCTGCTCGCGGTACTGGGCGTTTCGATATTGATCTTGCTGACTCTGGGCTGGCGTGAATCGGGCATCGTAGGCATCGCCATTCCCTCGACGCTGGCGTTGACGTTGCTGATTTTTTATCTCTACGGCTACACACTGAACCGCATCACGCTTTTCGCGCTGATTTTTTCCATCGGCATTCTGGTGGACGATGCCATCGTGGTCATCGAAAACATCGTCCGCCATTTTCGACTGCCGCAGAACAAAAACCGCGCCTTGTCCAGCGTCGCCGTCGAGGCCGTCAACGAAGTTGGCAATCCAACCATCCTCGCTACGTTTGCGGTGATCGCAGCGGTGCTCCCGATGGCGTTTGTGGGCGGCTTGATGGGACCTTACATGCGACCGATTCCGATTGGTGCGGGCGCAGCCATGTTCTTCTCGCTGGCCATCGCCTTCATCGTCACGCCCTGGGCTGCGATCCGCCTTCTCAAACGGACCGATGGAGCGAAAGAAAATCCCCAAGACTCCACCACTCCATCACTCTATTCCGAAGACTTCTTCACGCGCATTTACCGGCGCATCATGGGGCCGCTGATTTCCCATCGGCGTTGGCGCTTTGTTTTCCTTGGGAGTATCATCGGCCTGTTGTTGCTGGCGTTCGCCCTAGTTGGTATCGGCTGGGTGAAGGTGAAAATGCTGCCGTTCGACAACAAGAGCGAGTTTCAGATCATCCTCAACATGCCCGAAGGTAGTTCGCTCGAACGCACCGCTCAAGCCGCGCGGGAAATTGCCGCGGCCATCCGCGTCGAACCGGAGGTGACGGATTACCAGATTTACGCCGGTGTGGCCGCGCCCTTTAATTTCAACGGGCTGGTGCGCCATTACTTTATGCGTCGGGGCGCGCACATCGCCGACCTTCAAATCAATCTGGTCAACAAGCACGACCGCAAGGCGCAGAGTCATGACATTGCCAAACGAGTGCGGCCAAGGGTAGCGCAGATTGCGGCGAAGTTTGACGCGCGCGTGGCTGTGGCCGAAGTGCCGCCCGGCCCACCGGTGTTGCAAACGCTGGTCGCCGAGATCTATGGACCGACTGAAGAATCACGACTAGCCCTCGCCGGCGCCGTGCGTGACATTTTCAAGAACACTGCGGGCGTGGTCGATGTTGATTGGTACGTCGAAGCGAACCAACCGAAGACAAAATTCATCATCGACAAGGAAAAGGCCGCGTTGCACGGCATCAGCGCCGAAACGATTTCCCAGACCCTCCGCATCGCCGTCGGCGGGGAATCCATCGACTTGCTGCACCAGCCGCGCGAGAAGGAAGATGTGAACATCGTGCTTCAACTTCCCCGCGCCAGCCGCACCACGCCGGAAGAACTTCTCGCGTTGCGTGTCCGTTCCGGTGACGCCAATGCCCTGCCGGAACCGGGAGCAGCGGTTGGAAGCGTTCCGCTGGTGCCGTTGCGTGAACTGGTGACTATCGAACACACGATCACCGACAAAAGCATTTATCACAAAAATCTTTTGCCGGTGACGTATGTCATCGGCGACGTGGCGGGTGTCGTCGAAAGTCCGGTCTATGCGATCCGCAAAATGAACCAGGCGATTGCAATGCTGGATGCGAGCGAGTTCATCAATGTTGGTAGCAGCGGACATGAGTCCGCTCCATCTGCACTCCGAAATCCGAAATCCGAAATCCGAAGTAGTCAGAGCCGACTGACGTCGGCTGCTACGGGGGTGAAAATCTACAACGCCAATCTTCCATTTACTGATGCGCAACCTGCCTTGAAGTGGGACGGCGAGTGGCATATCACCATCGAAGTCTTTCGCGACCTTGGCCTGGCTTTCGCCGCCGTGTTGGTGCTGATCTATGTGCTGATGGTTGGTTGGTTTCGCTCGTTGCTCACTCCATTGGTCGTCATGGCAGCCATCCCGTTTTCGCTCGTCGGCATTCTGCCGGCGCACGGCGTGCTCGGCGCTTTTTTCACCGCGACCTCAATGATTGGTTTCATGGCCGGCGCCGGCATCGTAGTTCGCAACTCCATCATCCTTGTTGATTTCATCGAGCAACGATTGAGCGAAGGGATGCCGCTGGCCGAGGCGGTGGTGGACGCGGGCGCGGTACGGTTCCGGCCCATGCTGTTGACTGCGCTCGCGGTCGTGGTCGGCGCCAGCGTTATTTTGTTTGACCCGATTTTTCAGGGACTGGCCATCGCCTTGATGGCCGGCGAAATCGCGTCCTTGCTCATCAGCCGCATGGCTGTGCCCGTGCTTTATTTCATGGCCTACGACAAACCATAGCTTGCCTTCCCAAAAATTCTGGATCGACTCTTGACCCGGTTGAGCTAACCTCACCGTGTTGGTTTCAATCGCCGGTTGCGTCGGTAGCTCAATTGGATAGAGCTTCTGACTTCGGATCAGAAGGTTACAGGTTCAAGTCCTGTCCGACGCACCACCTCGACAAATAATCTCTGTCCTCCGGATATTGCGTCGATTGACGCGAACGAATGCTGGACGGATTGAATTGCAAAATCACCCGGCTTTGTGTCTCGAATCGCAAGGACCAGTATCAAGGACTCCACTGTTCTTTGTCCGCATCATCACCCGCAATACGATGTGCCGGCGCTCCGTATTATTTCTTCGATGACTTGTTTCTGGTCGTTGCGTTAAGGGACACGAAGCATGGCAGGAACCAGTCGAGCGATTCCTCTAGGAGCGAAAGTTGTTCAACCTCCTATCCCATTTCAGGACGATCGAGTCGGAAACGGTCGTGCCCTCAGTCTCATTTCCATCCGATGGGTCAAGTTTTGGAACTGCTTATCGCAATGGCACATGTGCTGCTAAAATCGCCTTGCCATTTGATTACGCGATGGAAAAAAGAGGAAATGATTGCCACGAAAAGTCGGATTTCGGAGGTGCACGTTTACTGAAAGAGTCTTTCACAGTGGCCCTGGCTGTTGCTTTGAACGTGATGCCTGTGCTGCGACTTCGCGGTGAGAACCACTTCGACTACAAGTTCGAGAATTACCAGGAGGAGAACGGGCGCATCCACGTGCAGACGCAAGGAGCGTTGTTTGGTTACCAGGTTCATCCATCGGTCTCGCTCGAAGGGGAATTCGTTTACGATTCGATTTCCGGCGCGACTCCGAATGGCGTGCTGCCTCCGCCCGGCACCGACCAGGTTGTGCTCCAACAGATGGAAGACACGCGTTGGGCTGGCAATTTGCAGGCCGGGTTGCATTGGGGTCGGAACACGACGACGCCACAATTCGCCTACAGCTTGGAGAGTGACTACGAATCCATAGGTCTGGCGTTAAACCATACGATCGATTTCAACGAGAAGAATACCACAGTGGCGTTCGGGGTCGCCTACACGCATGACACCATCATGCCAATATTTTGGGGTGGCGACAGGAAGTACAAAAACGGCGCTGACTTCCTAATCGGGCTGACGCAATTGCTGGGATCGAAGACCATCTTGACGGCAAATCTCACCTATGGCACCGCGCACGGCTTTCTGAGCGATCCTTACAAAGTGGTTCATGTGCCTTACTACCCCGACCCGCTCAACCCGGACCCTTTCGCGTATAGAAATGAACAACGACCAAATTACCGCAACAAGTACATTGGGTTTCTTGCATTGACGCAATTCGTGACGCCGCTCAACGGCAGCGCGGAGTTGGGTTATCGCCTCTACCACGACTCGTACGGCATCCTGAGTCATACGGCGTCGCTGACCTGGTATCAGAAAATAGGAAAAAACATCATCGTCTCCCCGACGTTCCGATTCACGGACCAGAGCGCGGCCGACTTTTACATTTTGCAGCTTCCCGGTGATCCGGCGGGCGATCCTCCTTTTTTTGCTCCCCTTCCTAAACATTTCTCGGCGGACTACCGCTTGTCCGCACTGCAAACTTTCACCTACGGAATTGGTGTCACTTGGAAAATCAAGGACCGCGTCTCCCTCGACCTTGCCTATAAGCGCTACGAAATGGTGGGCAAGGACAACAAGACCTCGGCGAGCGCTTATCCTTCCGCAAACGTTTTCTCCGCAGGATTGCGCGTATGGTTATAACCGCAAACAGTGTTTTCGATCGCATCAACGCTTCGGTGCATGAGCTGCCCGTGGTCAACGCGCGAAAATTTGCATTCCGCGCAATGGGCACGTTGTGCCAGATCACTTTTTCAACAGGGGCTCGGGTCGCGGGCGAGCAATTCAAGCTGGCCGCCGTCCGTTGGGTCGCCGACTTCGAGGCGCGTTATTCCCGATTCATTCCTGAAAGCCTGATTGGACGGATCAATCGAAGTGCTGGCCGAGATTGGGTCGAAGTGGACGAAGAGACGGAACGAATGTTCGCGCTTTGCAACGAGCTATATTTCTGTACGCGGGGCGCATTTGATCCCACGGCATTGCCTTTGATCAAGTTGTGGGATTGGAAGGCTGAGCCGCCGGTCATTCCGGATGCAACTGCCATAAACGCTGCGCGCGAGTTGGTCGGTTGGCCGAAAGTGCAACGGAAGAAGGGCGCGATTTTTCTTCCGCGCGCCGGCATGAGCATTGACCTGGGTGGGATTGGCAAGGAGTACGCGGTGGACCGCGTCGTGCAATTGGCCGCAGAGCACGGCATCGAAAATGTGCTGGTGGATTTCGGTCAGGACCTGCGCGTGCAGGGCCAGCCATCCGGAAAGAAGGCCTGGCACATCGGTCTGGAAGATCCGATGAATCCCGGCAAATGTTGGACAGGCGTGGCCGTCAAAGACAAGGCGGTCGCCACGTCGGGCGATTACTTGCGCAACTTTCAAGCGGGCGGCCGGCGCTACGGGCACATTTTGGATCCGCGATCCGGCTACCCAGTGGACAACAGTTGTCGGGCCGTTTCGGTGGTGGCTCCCACTTGCACGATTGCCGGCATTCTTTCCACCACGGCTTTCATTTTAGGTCCAACGGAGGGCTTGAACCTCATCAGCACGTATATGGGTGCCGATGGGTGCATCATCACTGAACATAACCGTTATCAAACCAGGAGATTCCATGAATATGTCACACGTTAAGAAATCGCTATTGGTCGGCGCGCTCGCGCTGAGTTTTTGCAACCTGTCAGTTGTCGCAGGCGACAAAGGCATCAAGGTCGGGGATGCGTTCCCTGATCTCGGCAGCTTTTCGCTCGAAGGCAAAATGCCGGAGACGACGAAAGGCAAGGTCGTGCTCGTGGACTTTTGGGCTTCGTGGTGCGGACCCTGCAAGGAATCGTTTCCCGTAATGGAGGAGTTGCAAAAACAATACGGGCCAAAAGGCTTAATCATCCTGGCGGTCAACTTGGATGATGACGCGGCCGCGATGCAGGACTTTCTCAAGTCACATCCGGTCAGCTTCACGGTCGTGCGCGACGCCAAGAAGAAAATGGTCAGCACGGTGAACATCGCTTCGATGCCCAGTTCATTTGTGCTCGGACCGGACGGCAAAGTGGCGGCGATTCACAAAGGTTTTTACGGCAAGGAAACCAGCAAACAGTACGCGAAGGAGATCGAAGGTCTTTTGAGCGGCGGTCTGGCCAGTAAGTAGTCATGAATAAGAAACACTTCATCGCAGCCAGCCTGGGTTGTCTCTTGTTGGGCGCCGGCTGCGCCCACGTGAAACCGTGGGAGCGCAACACCCTGGCCGATTACACCATGCGCTCCGACCGCGATCCATTGGCAAACGCGTTCGCGGAGCACATGTGGTTTTCGCGGGAGGCAGCTTCGGGCGGGCGCGGTGTAGGTGGCGGGGGTTGCGGTTGTAACTGAAAAATAGTTGTTGTCTTGTCGTATGAAAAAACTGGCAAAGGTTTTATTGGCCTGTCTTCCGGGGATATTTGCATTGGTGGTTCACGCGCAAAGTCCGTTCTCGGTCTTGCCGCGCGCGGAATTCAATAACGGTGGAGTGGTGGTGCAGGTTGCGTTTGATTTTCCGACCAACCACGTTCTGTACGCGGACAAACTTCACCTGGAACTTTCCGGCCAGGAGTCGCCGGCCACGTTCAATCTGGCCGAACCACGACTCGTTCAGGACAAGTTCAGTGGCAAACAGAAGCGCGTGTTCACTCAGCCGTTCAAGGCGAGTTGCGAATTGGCTGCAGTGCCGTCAGCCAATCTCATGCTGAAGGTTCATTTACAAGGTTGCGACGAGGCGAATTGTTTCTTCCCGGAAGATAAGATGTTTACGATCACTCCGGGCGGTTCGATTACCGAGGTTGACTTGCCCCGTGGAGTAGCGGTGGGTTCATCGCCGAGAGTGGGTGGTGGCTTTACTCCACGGGGCGAGCCGGCAGAAGCAAGTTTCTCGGCGGCACCACGCGAATGGCGTGCATTGGCGGAAGGTTTCACCGTGGCGGATCGCGGCAGCGGTTACATGAACGAAAAGGAGTTCCTCGGATTTCTCAACAAGGCCCAATCCGGCCAGGTGGTGGCAGAGACGCAACAAACTCGGAGCGGATTCCTGGGTGTGCTGCTGACCATGTCGCTGATCTTGCTCGGCGGCGTGGCGCTGAATCTTACGCCGTGCATTCTGCCGATGATCCCGATCAATCTCGCCATCATCGGGGCGGGCGCGCAGGCGGGATCGAAGCGGCGCGGATTTGCCTTGGGCGCCACGTACGCCGCGGGTATGGCCATCGCTTACGGTGTGCTGGGTCTGTTCGTTGTCCTGACCGGCTCGAAGTTCGGCACGCTGAATTCGTCGCCCTGGTTCAATCTCGGCATCGCCATAGTTTTCGTGCTCTTGGCACTCGCCATGTTCGACGTGGTTTCGATTGATCTTTCCCGTTTTCAAAGTGGATCAACGCGCAACTCCGCCGCGTCCAGAAGCAAATTTGTCGTGGCTTACACCATGGGAACCGTCGCTGCGTTGCTGGCCGGCGCGTGCGTGGCGCCGGTCGTGATTTCCGTGTTGCTTCAAGCGACGGCGTTGCACGCCAAAGGTCTTACCATTGGTCTGCTGCTGCCGTTTCTCCTCGGCGTCGGCATGGGTTTGCCCTGGCCGTTTGCCGGTGCGGGACTTTCATTCTTACCCAAGCCGGGCAAATGGATGATGCGGGTGAAATACGGGTTTGGCGTAATGATTGTTCTTTTTGCCGCGTACTATGGTCATCTGGCATTCGGTCTTTTCCAATCCGAATCAATGATCCTGGCTCGCGCAGCCGGCAAGTCTGCGGATGAGACCGAAGTCTTCAGCGAACGGTTAACTCAGGCGTTGCGCGAGTCCCGCACCGATGGTCGGCCGGTGTTCATCGATTTCTGGGCGAGTTGGTGCAAGAACTGTTCCGCGATGGAGCATACGACATTTGCCTCGGCGGCCGTGAAACGTCGTCTCGCTGATTTCCATGAAGTGCGTCTGCAAACCGAGAGGCCCAATCAAGCTCCTGCCAAAGAGGTGCTCGACCACTTCAAGGTGATGGGATTGCCGTCCTTTGTCGTATTGACGCCAAAGAATTCCAACTCGTCACCTGTGGCTAAATCCGCAGTCACCGCAGTTGTATCGCGGCGTGCCGATGATTAATTCAAATATTTTCAGGACGTACCATGAAGATTATCAAGCTTCCCTCTTTGTTATTGACGGCTGCACTGCAAGTTCTGCCAATTACTCGCGTGTTTGTCGCCACGAGTCCGGCGACTGGATCGAGCTTTGCCATCGTTTCGACCTGGATCGCCGGTGCTGTCGCGCTGCTGGGCAGTTACGATGCGATGTCCGGAGCTTCAACTGTCATCACCAGTCCCAAGACTGCAACCGCAACAAACGGTGTGCCGTTTTCTTACCGGATCACCACGGGGCCGGAAGTGGCAAATACTTTTGCCGCGACTCCGTTGCCTCCTGCTCTCACCGTCAGCAGCACCTCTGGAAGAATTACCGGAACACCGACGGTGGATGGAGTGTTTGTCATCCATCTGACAGCTTCCGACAACAACATGCCGAGTCGGACGGTCACAGCCGACCTCTCTTTGACAATCCTTCCGCCGGTCACAAGTGGAACCGCACCATCAATCACTTCGCAACCGACTAGCCAGACGGTGACGGCGGGTGGCAACGCAACTTTTAGCGTCACTGCTACAGGGACCGCGCCGTTGAGCTATCAATGGCGGTGGAACGGAACAAGTCTTGGTGGTGCCAATGGTGCGACGCTGAATCTCACCAGTGTTACCACCAACCAAGCCGGCACATATACCGTGTTGATCAGCAACTCAGTTGGCTCGGTCACCAGCAGCTCGGCCATCCTGACCGTAAGCCCGGCCGCCGTTGCTCCCGCGATCGCGACGCAGCCGGCGAGTCAGACGATAACCGAAGGCGGCAACGCAAGTTTCAGCGTCACTGCCACTGCCACGGCGCCTTTGAGCTATCAATGGCGGTTGAATGGGGCAAATCTTGGAGGAGCCAACGGCGCGACGCTGAACTTGACCAGCGTCACCACCAACCAAGCAGGCACTTACACTGTGTTGATCAGTAGCTCAGCCGGCTCGGTCACCAGCAGCCCGGCCATCCTGACGGTAATCCCGTTGACTGTAGCTCCGACGATCACAACGCAACCGGCCAGTCAGATGGTCACGGCGGGTGGGACCGCAACTTTCAGTGTCGCCGCCACCGGCACGGCACCATTGAGTTATCAATGGCGGTGGAATGGGTCGAATCTCGGCGGTGCAACCGGTTCGACATTGAACCTGACTGGTGTGACCACCAATCAAGCCGGTAATTATACGGTGATCGTCAGCAACATGGTCGGATCGGTCACCAGCACTCCGGCCATCCTCACCGTGAATCTGGCGGCGGTGGCCCCGACCATCATGACTCCTCCGGCGAATCAGACCGTAAACGCGGGTGGGAACGCAACTTTCAGTGTCACCGCCGCGGGCACCGCGCCGTTGAGCTATCAATGGCGGTTAAATGGATCGAATCTTGGCGGTGCAACGAGTTCGACAGTGAATCTGAACGGCGTGACCACCAACCAAGCCGGCGCTTACACCGTAGTGGTGAGTAATCCAGCCGGCTCGGTCACTAGCAGTCCAGCCATCCTAACCGTAAACTTGGTGGCCCCGACCATCACGACCCAACCAGCCAATCAGAACGTGACGGCAGGCGGTAACGCAACTTTCAGCATTACCGCCGCGGGCACCGCGCCGTTGAGTTATCAATGGCGGTTAAATGGATCGAATCTTGGCGGTGCAACGAGTTCGACAGTGAATCTGAGCGGCGTGACCACCAACCAAGCCGGCAGCTACGCGGTGCTCGTCAGCAACCCGGCCGGTTCGGTGACCAGCAGTCCGGCCGTGCTCTCCGTCACCGTCGTTGTGGTAAATCACGCGCCGACAATCTCAGCGATCGCGAACCAGACTGTCTTGATGGACATGGTAACCGCACCAATCGCATTCACGATCAGTGACCTCGAGACGCCGGCGGCGAATCTCTCGCTTGCCGCCAGTTCAACCAACGAAAGCCTTTTGCCAGCGACAAGCGTCGTCTTCGGCGGAAGCAGCAGCAATCGCACGGTGACGCTAACACCGTCGGCCGGCCAGTTTGGTAACACGGAGATCACGATTGTGGTGAGTGATGGCAGCGCCACCGCAGCCATCAAATTCCTGTTGAGTGTGCAACCGCCGGTCATTTCGACCAATCAACTGACCCTCATCAAGAATGGATTGGGAAGCGTGACACCGGACTTGACCAAAACGCTCCTGACCCTCGGTCGAGTTTACACCATCACCGCCATTCCTGACGCCGGTCAGTTGTTCGCCAATTGGAGCGGGAGTCTCGCCTCATCCTCACCGACGATCAGTTTTCTCCTGACTTCAAATCTTGTGCTCCAGGCCAACTTCATCCCAAGTCCCTATCCTTCCGCCCAAGGCGACTACGCCGGTTTGTTCTATGAAAATGATGCGGTGCGACAGTCGAGCGCCGGCTTCTTCACGGCATCGTTGACGTCGCGCGGCACATATTCCGGCAGTCTGCAGATGGGCGCAAACCGTTACTCCTTCAACGGCCAATTCAATCTTCCGGGTCAGGCCACCAGCGTCATCGCCCGTTCCGGCGACAACCCTTTGACCATGGACTTCCAGATCGGTGTCGGATCTCAGTCCGATCAAATCACCGGCCGCGTCACTGACGGCAAGTGGGTTTCACCATTGCTTGGCCATCGGGCCGTGTTTAATTCCAAAACCAGACCGTCACCGTACGCGGGCCAATACACACTGGTCATCCCTGGACGCGCCAACGATCCGTCCGTTCCGGCTGGCGATGGTTTCGGCAGCGTGCGCGTTGACAGCAGCGGCAAACTGAAGTTTACCGGCTTGCTGGCTGATGGTACCAAAATCAGCCAGGGCGTTGGCCTCTCGAAAAATGGTCTCTGGCCGCTGTACGTCCCGCTCTACTCTGGTCAAGGCTCGCTGGTAAGTTGGCTCACTTTCACCAACCAGCCCAAGAGTGATCTGAAAGGCACCGTTAGTTGGATCAAGCCCGCCAATCGGAACTCGCGGCTTTATCCGAATGGCTTTAACCACGGCTGCGAAGTGCTCGGCTCGGTTTACACCGCGCCGGTCGGCGGCAGAGGCCACGTGTTGAACCTCGCCAATGCCTCGGTGATGTTCAGCGGTGGAAACCTGGCTTCGAGCTTCACCAATGCCGTGACGATGGCGTCGAACAATCGGGTCGCCAATCTGAGCGCCAATCGTCTGTCACTGATTTTCTCCAGTGCGACGGGGACGTTCAAGGGCAGCGTGGAAGATCCAGCGAGCAGGGCCACGTGGACCTTCAGCGGTACCGTATTGCAGAAACTCAACGTCGGCTGTGGCTTCCTGCTCGGCAACAACCAGAGTAGTCAAGTCGGCATCGCGCCGTAATCACTCACCGCGGCTTGGCTTCTTTTTCACCGCGCCGAAGGAACTTCTCCATTACCTCCGGGTCGTCCAGTTGGAAATGGTAACGGCCGGGCTTTTAATTCTGCGATGGCGATGCCGGATTCGCCGGCCACCGAATAGAGCAGATAGACGCGGCCTTGCTCGACGAAGATGGCGGGATCCCGCAGCGCGTTCTCCTGGCCTTTCACCGCGCCGGCAGCCGACTTCTTCAGCGGCAGACGCGCGCCTTCCCATTCGGTTTCGGGTCGCAAAACTTCTTCCGGCACCGAGGTCCTCCAGGTCTTCCAGTCGCCGGTCATTTCGAGGTGGCAACGCACGAGGTGTTCGGGTTCATCGCCGATGTTCGAGTAATAAATCCACAGGCGATTGCCTGACCGGTGCAGCGCAACGTGGCGGGGTCCGGGACTGTTATATTCTTTGTCCCGCAGTTCGCTGCCGGGAAATGGATTCGGACCTTCCTCAAAATCCTTCAGTCCATCACGCGAACGGTAGAGCAGTCCACCCTTGCCCATGGCGTACCACCAGCCGTTCCATCGGAAAACGCGCCAGTAGAAAATCCCCAGGATCTCATCAGTTGCTTTGAAGCGGAGACCATCAGGGGAAACGGCGACAAATGTTTTCTGACCCCGGGCGGCTTTGGCCGGGCCGTGGAAATACATCCGAATTTCCCTCCGCTGCTCGTCCACATGAACATCGGGTGAAGCAATGTGACCCTTGCAACCAGGCGCTTCCTCCAGTCGCAGTGTGCCCGGCTCGTAAATCTTCCACGGCCCTTCAAGCGTGTCGGCACAGGCGAGCCGAATGTACTTGCCGCTGTGGTGGGCGAAGTAGAGATAGTAATTTCCCAACCGGTTGGTGACCCACAAGGGCACGCGAATGAGCGAGGGACCGTTGATGTTATTGCCATCACCGCCCGGCAGCATTTCCGGCCGGATGATGGGGTTGTGGTCGAAGCGGCGAACTTGCAAGGGTTCGCCACTCGCGGCCGGGAAAATGACGGCCAAGACAAACAAAAGCGCCAGCGCCAGCCGCGCAGCATTGCAGTGGGTGGCGGAGCCGACTTCCTCGAAGCGCACAGTTACAGGATACAAGTCATTGCCGGAATGCATTCGAGGGAGAATTGAATATTCTCTAATCCTGATCCAGGCAAAAGGGAGGTGGGTTCACATCCAAGGCAACACATTCAAGGCATTCGTGCTAAACTTAAAATCCACCGCTTCCGAGTGGCCGTCGGCGAAGTTGGCATTGCCTTTTTTATTGTGCCGGATCGATAGATTGTTATTCCCTGAGTAAAGCGAGATCGGGAACCCACCTGCCAACTCGGGTATCCACCGGCCATCGTCCGCCGTCTTGTTCCTTGCTGGAGGGAAGTCATTCGGACCAGTAACTTCTTCGACCAGCATGATTTTACCTGACGGTTTGAGGACAGTACCCAGCTTGCTTGGCTCAAATACATTGCCATTATACTGGGACGCGATCCACGTATTGAGCGTATAGCTGTAGGGATAGCTGGTTCGGCCAGTGCCGTCTCGATCCATTGGGCAGCGGAAGAGCGGCGCAGGATCTTTCATGCCCAGGAGTCGAACCACGGAGCTTTCCGAGACCGGATGGGCCGGTTCATTTCGGAAATAGATCCAATCCTCGGAATGCCAGCCCTGGCTTCCGGAAGCGTAACCCGGCATGACATCGTTGTATTCGCCCACATAAAGCATCATCCCCAGTCCCAGTTGTTTGAGATTGCTCAAGCATTTTATCTGGTAGGCTTTGGCTTTCGCCTTGCTAAGTGCGGGCAAAAGCAATCCAGCCAGGATGGCGATGATCGCAATGACCACCAGCAGTTCGATGAGTGTGAAGGCCCGCTGCAAGAGGAGCGTGGCGCGAGTTTCGTTTCGTTTCACGACATAACGCCGATCCGCCACTGTCTCGCTCCTCTGCCGGACCGATGGGTCCAAGACCGTTGCTTTGGTTGTTCCCGCGGCTAAGTATTTCATGTGAGTGTCCTGGAAGCGCGGGCAGTGACCACGCTTCAGAGGATACCCCCAGGTCATGGATAAACTTTTTGTACCCGGTAGAACAGCGCACTGTCCGAAGATGCGGTGTTCGTGTAACTGGTGGTAAAGCCGCCGGTCGTGTTGGTGGAAATGGAGGTCCAAGTATTGAAGTCGGTGGAGGTTTGCACCACGTATTCGCAAACATCAACCGCGGTCGATTCCCACGTAATGATGTTGTCCCCCGTGGAGTTGTCTCGTTCGAAACCGGTAATGTTAAATCCGTAATAGGCCTTCAAATTGGAGACAGTAAAACTGCCCGGATTGTAACCAAAGAAGTGCTCATTAGCTCCCGTTCCGAACAGACAAAAGCCAAAGACGTTGACATTGGTCCAAGGTGAAGTACCGACCGGTGAGATTCCGCCATTATGGTCGTCGCCAGTGCCTCCTGGAACTGGTGCGAAAGCGGCGTGATTGATGGCCGGGCCGGCGCTATTGCTCCAAACAGAGTCCACCTGAAGGCCCGAAGGAGTTCGTTCTACAGAAAATCTGATGTGTTGCACGGTTGTTGTGTCCACTCCCATGCCAACGCCGTTTGGAGCGCTGCCCCCACCTACGCTGGAGCCATTGAAGTCGCCGAAACTGCCAAAGCTGTAGTTCGTTGGATTGTTCGGATTTGTCAGGTCGGGGGGCATGAATAAGTAGAAGCCCGTTCCCGAATCGACCCAGTTGGTATCCTGCGTCATCGTCGAATCATAGCGAAAGGTCGAGCCACTCGTTGTCCCCATACCCAAAAACTCGCCCCATGCGTTATTGCAATTGGTGTCGCCCATCGAGAATCGGAATGAACCGACGTTGGTTGAATCGGCCAGGTCATTGAATTTCACGTCGAAGGAAAAGGTGACCCGCTGACCGTTGTTGGTAATCGGCTGTCCGGCAAAAATTGTATAGAGGCGCGGCAGGTATTGGCTTTTGGACGGATACCCGGTGTAAGCGGGATAGTCCGGCCCAACAGCAATTCCGTTACTGCTAACCGTTGCGGTAAAGCCACTCGAGCTCTCCCCAGTGAGAGAGAGCAACCCGGCGGAAAAGCCTTGTTGTTCTTGCAGGTCATATTGGCCCCAAGTGCTGGACAAGGAGATCGGCTGAGCCTGAGTGGGTGTGGGCAGGAGAGCCGCCAGCAACAGACTGGCAGCGATGAGCAAAGGGAATCTTTTCATGGTTTTGGGTTTTTGTTTTTTTTGGACTTATTGGAGCAAGATTAGCATGGCGATGGCGGTCCCGCACAATACCTCAATTGAGGTATGAGTCGGTGCACCCCTTCGGAGGCGGGCAAGGGGTTGGTCGGCGGTTTCCGTCCAGTGGATAATGGAATTTACAACGGCAGGATGCAGTCGAAACGGATCGTGGCATTGGCGCCGCCGAACACCAACACAACCGCGGAGAATGAAAGCTCATACTGTTTGCCAAAATTAATTTTCGGATTGCCCCTCACCCCTTCCCTCTCCCCATCCGATGGGGAGAGGGTGGTCGAAGACCGGGTGAGGGGTCTGCGTGTTTCTATCCGGAAATTTATTTTGGCAACCGATCTATTCGTAACGCCTTTGAGCGACGCCTTGGTCGTGGGTTCCTCGCCAAAAGGCCAGGCGATTCACAATCTCCAACCTTTACGATAGGCGGGGTGAATATAGGTATTGGCGGCCTCGTGGTTGGTGAATCGGGTCCGTTTGTCATCCCACTTCAGTGTCTGACCCGGGAAACGAATGGCGATCAGCCCGAGCAAAGCCAGTTGCGTGAGGGGGCCGCCGTAATCGAAATTAGACCCGGCTTGACGGCCCGTGCGAATCGCTTCCGCCCAATCCCAATGATGGTTTTTGACACGGGTGAGTTGTTGTGCCGGCGCATTTTTTCCGGAGTACTGCGCCATGAGGTTGTCCGGGATAATATAGCAACCACCGGCGCCGTGCGAACCGTGAACGATCATTCCCTTGTCGCCAAAAAGAATTGCGCCGGTGCCGGGAAGTTTGTCATCCGGCGTAAAATCCTTGGGTCTGGGAATCGTGCTGTTGCCATCAAACCAGACCAATTTGACCGGGCCGCGCGCTTTTTTTGCTGGAAACTCAAAGGTGATCTTCGTGGCCGGCGGGTACGTCAGACCCTGTTTCGCGGGATCATAGTCCGTCACCTCCGCCTGCACGGTTGTGGGCGCGTCGAGATTCAAAGCCCAGAAGGACGGGTCCACGACATGGCAAATCCAATCCCCAACCGCGCCACCGCCGAATGGCATCCAGCCGCGCCAATTCCACGGCACCCAGAGCGGTGAGTAGGGCCGGAATGGCACCGGACCGATCCAGAGATCGTAATCGAGTCCTGTAGGCACGTCGTGGTGCTCCTCCACTTTGGCTAGGTTGGGAATCTGGCAATACACATTCTTGAACGCATCGCAGCCAGCATGAATGGTGTGGACCTGGCCAATGGCACCCGCCCAGACCCACTCGCAAAGCCGGCGGATGGTATCAGTGGAGTGCCCCTGATTGCCGAGTTGGGTGATAACCTTATACTTGTGGGTGGCCGCCATCAGGCCGCGCACTTCATGGATGGAGTGGGCCAGCGGCTTTTCGCAATAGACATGTTTGCCGCGCCGCATGGCCTCCATTGCAATGACGGCGTGGGTATGATCCGGTGTGCCGATGATTACTCCATCAATCCCCTTGCTCATTTTGTCGAGCATCACGCGGTAGTCCGTGAATCGCCTGGCGTCCGGATATTTCGCGAATTCCTTCGCGGCGTAATGTTCGTCCACATCGCACAAGGCCACTAGGTTATGGCCCAGCTTGGCCAGTTCACCCACATCGGCTCCGCCGCGGCTGCCGATGCCGATGCCGGCCAGGTTGAGCTTCTCGTTTGGTGAAAGACGTTCCGCGCCGCGCAGCACGCTGCCGGGAAGAATGTTGAACAGGGCCACACCCGCGCCCGCGCCACGAATAAACTGTCTGCGGTTGATCGAACTGGATTTGTGTTTTTTCATAGTGCGATTTTAGTCCCGCATTCCGATTTCTTACTGACAACCTTTCCGTTCGCCTGTTCCCATCGAAACCGGGATCACTCCCAATACCAGAGGAAGCTCTCCCATTTTGCAAGCCCCACGTTGCACGTTGCGCCAGGAGGAAGAGATCCAGGCTTATGGGCTGGCCCGGCTTGGCCAGGTTCGGACTTTGTCGGCCAATGCAATCAAACCGGGATCATCGTACTTCAGACCGTAGTAACAAAGCGCGAGCGCAACCTCGCCGTAGTTCACCTTCTTGATTCCACCGCCAAAGGATTTTTCCTGACCAAGGCCCGTGCGGGTATTGCCGGTGAGGAGCACCTCGCCCGTGGGCAGAATCCGTGTGCGCTGCCAGACCATGGAGCGTTCGAGGGCCTCCTCCAGTTTCGGCGCCGGCTGATGCAGGGCCAGCACCTGCCCCATCAGCAGCGAGACGGCGTTGTAGCTGGAGTCCCGGCCACCGCGTTCAATGAACACCCCGTCGGTATCGCGCCGCTGCAGCGCGGCGGCCACCAGTTTCCGCGACGACGCCTTAAGTCCCTCGTCCTTGAGCACCACGCCGCAAAGTCCAAAGGCCTTGGCCGCGATAAGCAGACGATTGGCCGTGTGACCCGCCTTGGGAATAATGCCATCGTAACCAGCCTGCAGGAAGGCACACGCGCGGCGCAGCCGCGGTTCCAAAGCGATGAGGCGCTCGTGAAAATGCGGTTCCAGTGGCGAAGCCCGCACGACCAGAATCGCGTGGCCGAGTTCCTGCAAATAAAAAAAGGCGGTCTCCACCCGCTCCGGTTGCGTGGGTTCGTGGGTGTCCCCGGGTTTGCGCACGGAACGAAACCCACCGTCTTCGAGCTGATGCGCGAACGTCGTCTCAATGGATTTCCAGGCCGCATCGGCTCGCGGCACATCGCCGGCGACCACTGCGCCGATCAACATCCAGCAGCCGCCGCGTTGCATACCGGCTTCATACCACGAGCTGTTGCGTTTATGGAAACCAATGAAGCCCTGGGCGTCGGGTTCACCGCCCGTCAAGGTGGCCAGAATGTTGGTCGGAAACTGCCGGAGCAGTTCATACTCCGAGGCGAACGTGGCGGCGGTCAGGTTCGATCCGAAACCGGACGTCAGCCAACAAATCAACAGGAAGGAGATCAACTTCATAGGGGTGATGGTATTGGGAATTAATCAAATCGAAGGTGGTCGGTTTGGCGCGCCGCCCGGCAACCCGCTTTTGTCGGCCATGAATTTCAACACGGCCTCGGAGCGGGAACGCACATGCAGCTTCTCGTAAATGTGTTTGGTGTGAACCCGGACGGTGTGGTAACTGATCGCAAGCTGGTCGGCGATCTCCTTGCTCACCTTGCCTTGGGAAAGCAGCTCGAGGATTTCTTGTTCCCGTGCGGAAAGTGTCGCCCCATCACCTGCGCCAGGAGTTGGAGACTGAAAGGTCATCACAATCTTGCGGGCAATCTCACTGGTCATCGGCGCGCCCCCGGTTTGCACGGTGGTCAGTGCCTCCAGGATTTCGCCGGGCGAAGCGCGTTTCAGAAGATAGCCACAGGCTCCGGCCTTCAGGGCGCTGAAGATGTTGGCCGTGTCTTCGTAAACGGTCAGCATGATGACCTGCATGGCGGGCATCCGCAACTTGAGGCGGGCGGTGCATTCGATGCCCGATGCGCCGGGAAGGTTGATGTCCATCAAAACCACGTCGGGCTGGGCGCGGGGAATTTGTTCCAGCGCTTCTTCCGCCGTGCCGCAGGCGCAAACACAGCGGACGCCGCGCGCCCGGCGCAACATGCGTTCCAGATTGCGGCGCATCGACGCGCTGTCTTCAACCAAGGCGACCGTGATCATACCATCCTCCTGAGCGGCCAGCGCCGGCCCTTGAGCTTCCTGAGCATCCGCGTTCATAGATGATAAGCGATTGAGACGAGAAATTATTTTCGCCCCGATGCTCACGGTGTGCTGCTTTCATTAGGTTCACAATACCTCAATTGAGGTATCCGGTTATCTGATTGCGGACGCCTGCAGCGGAATTTTGAAAGTGACCATCGTGCCCTTTTCCACGTTGCCGGTCAGCTCACAACAACCTCCAAGCTGCTGCAACCGCCGCTGCATATTGTCCAATCCGTCCGCCCCGTTCCGCTGGCGCGGAGCGTCTGGAGTCAGTCCGCAGCCGTTGTCGCTGACCGTTACCGCGAGCGTTCCGTCGTTGGCGGCAATGCCAAGCCACAAATCCGTCGCACCGGAATGTTGCACGACGTTGCTGAGCGCTTCCTTGAACGCGAGGAACAGGCTGTGGCGTTGTTCGGCGTTCAGCGGCGCAGCCGGGAGGTCCCTGGCCACGTCCAGATGGCACCGCACGGACGTCGCCTTCATAAAATGCTGCGCAAACTGGCAAAAGTAGCTGGCCAGCGACGACACATTGTCGTGCTTGGGATTGACGGCCCAGACAATTTCGTCCAGCGCGGTCACCATCTCGCGCGCCCGCGTGCCGATCTCCCGTGTGTGTTCGCGCACTTCGTCCGGGCCGAGCGCCGCGTCTTGCGCCAATTCGCTGCCAAAGTTGATTTCGACAAGTCCCGCGCCCAAATCGTCATGCAGGTCCTGCGCGATGCGCGTCCGCTCGCGCTCTAAGACCTGCTGCTGTTCCAGCCGCTCGAGCTTGCGCCGATACCGCCGCCGCATGCCCAGCAACACTCCGCCGCCCAACAGGCCAGCGGCGGATGCGGCCGCGGTCACACGGAACCAAACCGCCTCCCACAGATGCGGCACGACCGTGAGTGCGACCGAGGCACCGACTTCATTCCAAATTCCGTTTTGGTTGCAAGCGGTCACGCGGAAGCGGTAGTCCCCGGGAGGAATGTGGGGGTAACGCGCGATCCGCACAGCGCCGGCATCCACCCAGTCCTGATCCAAGCCCACCAGTTGGTAACGGAAAGTCACGTTCTCCGGCGACGCCAGACTCAACGCCGTGAATTCAAATCCCATGCGGTTGACTCCGGGACCGAGACGCAACGGAGTCGGAAGCTCGCCCCGTGGGATGACAGCGCCGGCCTCCGGCTCGGTACTGCGTGCGCCTATCCCACGGGGCAAGCGCAAGCTGGCTGGAGCCGGCTCATTGGTCAGGCCGGGTCGACCCAGGGTATCATAAGTGGCGGCAATCTGACCGTTGACCGTCAGGCGTTCGATGATGACCGGTGGTGGCAGCGGGTTTTTGCGAAGGGAATGTGGTTCGACTATTGCCAAGCCGGTCAGCATGGGCATCAGTAAGCGACCATCCCGGGTGCGACTGGCAACGGGACAGATTCCAAAAGCGGCCTGCAAGTTGGGCACGCCTTCCCCGCGTCCCAAGATCACGGACTTCACGCGCGAAGCGCGGCCCTCGGCCACGGCTGCCAGCTCGGACCGAGCGATCCGAAAAATGCCCCGATTGCCGGCGATCCATAGCCGACCAAGATCATCGGAAAGAATTTGCGAGACGTATTCGTCCCACAAACCGTGCTCGGTGCGGAACTGAAAATAACGTCCGTTCTTCAGCCAGCCCAATCCTTGTCCGACAAAACCAAACCAGAGGCTGCCATCGCTGGTTGCCTGCAAACAACGGATGTGTTGCGGGCCGCTCATGATATTCGTGGTCTCATCGATGATTGCATCCTGGTGAACGCGTAGCAGCAGGCCATCAGAAGTAGTGCCCATCCACAAATCGCCGCTGGCGTCCTCGGCCATGGTGCGAACATCGCTGGCCCCGTCGGGCAATGGAAAATACCTCAGACTGCCGTCGTACAAACGGAGGCGGGCCACGCCGGCATTGACGGCGATCCACAGATCCCCGTTGGTGCTGATGTAAAGGGCGCGGATGGAGAGATCCGTCAATTGATGATTGAGGGCCAGAGGGACAAAAGCGCCGTTCTGATGCCGAAAAACTCCCTTCTCCCGCGTGCCGACGAGAACGTCGCCGTGGAGATCGGCGGCCACGCAGGCAACTCGTCCGCCACGCCAACCGCCGTTGTTCGAAACCAGATGCCAGACGCTGTTGCTCCGACACGCCAGCGCTCCGTTTTGCCCCGCCGCCCAGAGCGTGCCCGTCGCATCCTCACAAGCGGACTGGACGGCGGCGAACGGCAGACCGGCCGCCGGGCCCACGAGTTGCACCGCGCGAGGACTCAGACGATTGAGGCCGCCGCCGCGGGTGCCGACCCAGAGATCGCCTTCGGAGTCCTCAGAAATGTTTGTGATGATCGGATTCGAAGTGCCCACACTTTGGATGCCTTGCGAATCATATCGAAAGAGTCCGTCCGACGCGGTGCCCATCCATAAGCCGCGAGCCTTATCTTCATACAACGCGGTCACATCCGCCTCCGTGCGCCCGGGTTCAAGCTTCAGTTCTGCGACTGCCGCCAATTTGCTCCCCTCGTGATACCGATACAATTTCAAGCCCGAGCAAAGCCAGATGCCGCCTTGCCGCGCCGCGGCCAGGCGGGTGGATTGCCGCCCCAAGGTTAACAAAGTCACGAAGCGGCCGTTCCGAAATACGCCCACGCTGCCGGATTGAGAAAACCAGAGCTGGCCCTGGACGTCGGTCGTCAGCCAACAGAAACCTTGTTCAGCCAGTCCATCGGCCGTTCCAAAGCCCTGCACTTTTCCCGCTTGAATCCGGAAAACGGCACCGGCGCTGACACTGACCCAAATGCTCCCGTTTCCATCCTCGGCCATGGCCCGGGCTTGCGACCCTGGTAATGTCCCCGTCAAAGCAAAAACCTGTGTAACCCTGCCCTCATCCACGCAGATGACCGCTCCGCCGTCCTTTGCCAGCCACAATCGACCGCGCCGATCCAGCAGCATGGCGCGGATCTGCGCCGCGGTCCCGGCGGGCATGGCCGGGGCGAATTCCTGGAACCGCACCCCATCAAACCGGGCCAGCGCCCGATGCGTGGCGACCCACAAATAACCGTCGGGTGTTTGCTCCAAACCAACAATCGTGTGCTCCGGCAAGCCGTCCTCCGTCTGCCAGACGCGGGCGAACCATGCCGGATCCGTAGCCGCGCCCAGTGGGAGGGAGAAGAAAATCAAAATCAGACCTGCAAATCGCCACCAAGGGAAATGGCAAATCATCGGCTTGAACACAGCAACAGTTTAATCCCTTGAATATTCAGCAGCAAGACGCAAGCGAATCAACTTTGGTTTCACGATAGAAATTCCCTGGCCGCGCGTCGCCGTGAGCGTTGATGGTGGACAACCGGAGAAACGTGCACCTGGATTTTAAGCGCAATGGCGCAACCCCGCAAAGGTTGCATGGTAAACCAATCGAGAAAACCAACGGGGCAAGAACCAATAGCCGCAAGTGGACCTGCGGTATGCGAAAGCAAGCACCTCCGCTTCGGCATCCTGTGTGCAACGCTGAAAACCAGTACCGTCCTGAAAATACAGTCGGAATGGTCCGACCGTGTTCAATCGTTGCGAAGCGACGTGATTCCCCCGACGATAAAGCCGCTTTGCCCGTTCAACCAGACCCCCGAGTTGCGCCCGGTGTTGTTTTTACTTTTTGACAGAGGTGGCGTGCCGCTTATATCTTCACGCGCCTTTGACGACCCTATGGTCTAGCGGTTAGGACACCACCCTTTCACGGTGGTAGCCCGGGTTCGATTCCCGGTAGGGTCGCCATAATTTGTTAATCTTCATCTTGATCTTTCTCTTAATCGGTCTTCGCAGCTCAAGCGCGAAAACGCTTTTCCTCGGCGCTGCCGGGTGGCAAGCTGCGCCGCAATCATGGCAAGATCATCCGAACGCGGCAAAAAGCCCATCGAGCAATACGATCACAAGGGCAAGAAGCGCGCGAACAATCCGCTTGCCCACGAAGCCGAAGGCGTGGGCAGCGGTTTCCGTTACAAGACCGTCCCGCACGTCACGCTCAAGAGCATCGCCAACAATGAAGCGGCGGATCAGGAGACGCTTTACGACCAGCCGCTCGTGGACAATTCCAAGACCCGCGTGACCGGGCCGTTCACGGTGGAAGCCGTCCCCGCGCCGATGGTGAAGTCGCTGGATGAGGTGGCGGGGGAGAGCGCCGCTTCCCCTGAACCTCGTAGCAGCGGACGTGAGTCCGCTCCATCTTCCGCCGGAAAAAGTCAGAGCCGACTCACGTCGGCTGCTACGAATCAAGAGTTCACCGCCGATGCCTCGGTCGCGCGCAGCGGCGAGACGGTGCGGCAGGACGAGTGGCGCAGCGAGTTGCTCCGCGCCGGCATCCGCGGCAAGGGCGGGCAGATGATTCGTTTCTCCCGCGTCGAACCGCTCTCCGGCACACGCTGGCTTCATGCCGACGCCGAAACCAAAGTGAACGATGACGGGGTGGACAAGTTGCGTGAAGGAGCGGCGACCGAGCGTCAGCGCGTCGTGATTTCCTTCGGGCCGGAGCACGCGCCGCTGGAGCAAAAGCAGGTCGAACGCGCTTACGAGGAGTCGAAGACGCTCGTGCCCCGCCCGCAGATTCTCATCTTCGCCGCGTTTCAATTCGACCCGGAAGCGGCCAAGGACATTGACGAGACGAGGATTCCCGGCATCACGCTGTTGAAGCCGCAGATGAACGCGGATTTGCTCACGGAAGATTTGAAGAAGAAGCGCACGAGCAACGAAAGTTTCTGGCTCATCGGCCAGCCGGACGTGCGGCTGCGCCAATGCAAAATTAAAAATGAAAAATTAAAAAAGACGAAAGCCGGTGCGGAGCAACTGTGGGAAGTCGAGGTGGCTGGGTTTGATTACTACGACACGAAGACCGGGCAGATCGTGTCGGGCGGCGCGGCGCAAATCGCGGTCTGGATGCTCGACACAGATTATGACGGGCGGAGTCTGTTTGCGCGGCAGGTGTTCTTCCCGATGGCCGGGGACAAGGAGGGCTGGTCAAAACTGGCGAAGAATCTCAAAGCGGAGATTGACGAGACGGCGATTGAAGCCTACCGCGGCACCGTGTCGTTGCCGTTCGCGCCGGGCAAGCATGGCCGCGTGGCGGTGAAAATCGTGGACGACCGGGGGATTGAGAGTTTGAAGATTCTGGAACTGGCGTGAGTTATGGCCGGAAAACCCCAACCAAATTCTGAAATCATCCTTTATCAAACGGAGGACGGGCGGACGCGTGTCCAGTGCCGATTCGAGAATGAGAATGTCTGGATGACGCAGGCGCTGATGGCGGAACTCTTCCAGACGACTCCGCAGAACATCACGCTGCATTTGAAAACCATTTACGAGGAGGGCGAACTGGCGGAGGCGGCAACTTGTAAGGATTACTTACAAGTTCGGGAGGAAGGCGCGCGACAGGTGCAACGGGCGTTACGGCATTACAACCTCGAAGCGATTCTGGCCGTCGGCTACCGCGTCCGTTCGCCGCGCGGAACGGCCTTTCGCCAGTGGGCGACGGCGCGGCTGAAGGAATATCTCGTGAAAGGTTTCACGATGGATGACGAGCGGTTGAAGAATCCGCCGGGCAAGGGGCACAAGGATTATTTCGACGAACTGCTGGAGCGCATCCGGGACATCCGCTCCTCGGAACGGCGTTTCTACCAGAAGGTGCTGGATATTTACGCGACGAGCGTGGACTACGATCCGTCGGCGGAGGCGTCGCAATTGTTCTTTGCCACGGTGCAGAACAAGATGCACTGGGCGACGCACGGCCACACGGCGGCGGAACTGATCCATGAGCGGGCCGACGCCGGGAAACCGTTCATGGGGATGCTCACCACGCGCCCCGGCGGACGCGTGCGGAAAGAGGACGCGGCGATTGCCAAGAATTACCTCACCGAGGACGAGTTGAAGGTGCTCAACCGCATCGTGAACCTCTACCTCGAATACGCGGAGTTGCAGGCGCTGGAGCGGAAACCGATGACGATGCGCGACTGGATTGCGAAACTGGACGAGTTTTTGAAAATGTCCGGGCGCAAGCTGCTGGATCACTCCGGGAAGATTTCCAACGAGGAGGCGGTGAAGAAGGCGCAAATGGAATACGCAAAATTCCGCGCCATTGAGGACACCAAACCCACCGCCGTTGACAAGGCATTCGAGGAAGCAGCGAAGAAATTAAAACCGCCCGGCAAAAGGCGGAAGAAAGCCTGACTGCATGGCGACGAAAGGCATCACCCACCTCATCGTCAATTCGCCCTACGACGAGCCGAAGCATCACTGGCAGTATCACCGGGAGACGCAGAAGTTTTCGCTCAAGGCCGGGCGTCGCCCGGCGGGTTACGTCATCGCGTCGGAAAGTTCCAAGGCGTTCGACGACCCTACAGTTTAGCGGTTAGGACACCACCCTTTCACGGTGGTAGCCCGGGTTCGATTCCCGGTAGGGTCGCCAATGTCTTCAATGGTTTTCGATCAGAATATAGATTTTCCGAACAGTTTTCTTGGTAATTCCTCCCATGACGACCCAGACTTTACAAAGCTTATCAAAACGCGGCAATGCCCTAGTCAAAGGTTTGGTGGCGGACGAGGGGGAATTCAACGCCGCGTGAACAAGGTCCGAATTTAGCGAGTGGCTGCGAGACCTGGAAACCATGCTCGCTGCAAAGAATTGATCGGATTGTAAGAGATTAAGCTGCCCTGCCGAAAGGTTGGGGCGCTTTTTGTGCTTAGTGCGCTTCTACAAGACGTTTGAAAAGCAGTGTCAGCACAATTCCAACTGCTGTTGATATTATTGCGACAGTGATTTTGTCGGAGTTTCGCTTCCAAAAGTTCGGGGCGTCGATTCGGTATCTTGGGATGATAACAGAATACCTGTTGAATCGCTCATGAAATGCCCACCTGCCCCACCAAACACATCCAAGCCAAAGGATTGCCGTTACGGTCAAGCCCATCCAGTCTACAAAAGCTGCCATGGAAACAAAAGCTCCGAAACAAATGCCGCTAGCGACCGCTGGCGTCGATAGGTTCATAAGCTTTGCAGTCGGAGGCGGGTGATCTGTCAGAATGCGTTTAACCTTTTCGAAAACGCCACGAGATTCAGCGGTATCTTTGCCAATGTAGAGCCATATCTGGTTCTTCTCCAGTTTCAGCGAGACGAATGGACTTTTTGCCGAGATTTGCATATTGGTAAAATAGTCCCTTTTCATTTCCGCCCATTCTTTCAAGTCCTCAAATCGCTGCTCTTCAGTGGACAACTCAACATCGGATGAAACTTCTCGCATTGCCTCGACGATCTTCTCGATATCATCTCGGTAAAGTAGCACTGGCTTGAGATGTTCACCGTGTGATTGGATAATACGTTCCATTCGCTAATTGGAGTGCCACGTAAAATATTGACAGGGATTTGAATGTGTTTCAAGGGAAACTGACGCCAAAACACACCTTGGGACAAGTCTAGCTTTTTCGGGCAACGCCGGTTTTCCTTTCAATCAGGTTCGATTCCCGTAGGATCGCCGCTTCCTTGGCATGGAATGGTTCGAGGCAACGAATGAGAATTCTCTGCATCCACGCGCACTTTGACGACTTTGAGTTCGTGGCGTCCGGGACGTTCGAAATGTGGCGACGAAAACTGGGGAATGGGCTGCGGGCACGCGTCATTGTCTGCACCGATGGCAAGGCCGGACATCAGTTTCGCACGCGGGAGGAAACGGGCAGACTCCGACTACAGGAACAACTGACTTCCGCCAAAATCGGCGGATACGAGTTTGAACAACTGAAGTTGCCGGACGGCCAGGTGCCGCGCGAGGCGTGCTTGCAGGTCACGATGCCCTTGCTCGCGGCTTTGTGGAAGGCGATCCGCGAGTTCGAACCGGACTATCTTTTTTGTCCACCCATTGGCGCTGATCCGCTGGCGGGAATTCATGTTGACCATGTCGGCGTGGCGGAAGCGGTGCGGCAGGTGGCTTACATGATCAATGTGCCGCACGCCTTCACGCCGGAGTATCCGGCGGATGAAACGGCTTCGATGCCGTGCAAAGTGCCGGTCATCCTCAACGTTTACGATGGTTACATGGCCGGCGCGAACAGTTACGATCTGGCTGTGGACGTGGAGGAGGCGTTTCCAAGAATCTGCGAGATGACGTGGTGCCATCAATCGCAAATCGCCGAATGGCTGCCGTGGGTTGGCCGACACAATCTGACACCGCCGGCATCGCAGGCTGATTGGTCGCGGACTTTGCGGCGCAGGCTGGCCAACCGGAACCAGGAACTCGGCATCAGGTCCGAACGGGCTTTTGAAGTGTTTACTGTGACGGCGTGGGGCGCGGTGCCGACGTTTGAACAATTGTTGAAGGACTTTCCCGGCATCGAAGCGGAAGCATCCAACCTCGAATCCTTACAGCAACGTCTGGCGCGCTGGCAGGGGAAGTAATTGTAAACTAAGCGGTCAGCAATTTCTGGCAGGCGGCTCGCAACTTTTTCAAGTGCGTTGCCGACTTCGCCTCGAGGTAGCAGCGGATGAGCGGTTCGGTGCCACTGGCGCGGAAGGCGACCCATTCGCGATTGGGCAATAAAAACTTGAAACCATCCGTCGTGATGAACTTCTCCACTTTGAATTCCCCAATGTAGTCCAAACCTGCGCCAAGTTTGGCCAGGATCGTCGCCTTGCTCTCGGGTTGGATGGGAATGTTGATGCGGTCCGTGTGAAACGCACCGGTCTGCTTTTCAAGCTGGTTGAGGATTTGGCCGAGCGATTTTTTTTCGGTGGCGACAAGCTCAGCCATCAGCAAACAGGCGAGGATGCCGTCCTTCTCCGGCACGTGACCTTTGACACTTAGCCCGCCCGATTCCTCACCGCCGACGATGATCGGTTCGCTTTCCATCAACGCGCCGATGTATTTGAAGCCGACCGGCGTCTCGTGCACTTTCACGCCGAGCAATTCGGCCACGGCATCGACCTGATGACTGGTCGGCACCGTGCGCACCACGGCGCCGGTCCAACCGCGATTCTTTTTCAGGTGATAGAGCGTCAAGGCCAGAATCTGGTTAGGCGTGAGCCACGTGCCGTTCTTGTCCACTATGCCGAAGCGGTCGGCGTCGCCGTCCAGTCCCAGCCCGATCTGCACCTTGCCGCTGCGCACCAACCGGCTGACCTCCGCCATGCCTTCGGCGTTGGGTTCGGGATGGTGACCGCCAAAAAGCGGATTCGGCTCGTCATGAAAGCGCGTAACGCTTGCGCCGGCTTCGGCCAGCAGCGTGTCGAGATAACCGCGGCCCGTCCCATACATCAGTTCCACCGCCACTTTCAGCCGGGCTTTCTTGATGACGGAGAAATCCACGAGCTTGCGCAGTTGTTTGAAGTAGGCGGGTTGCGGGTCAAAGGTCTTGCATTGAAATGTTCCGATCACCGATGCCTTGAAGCTCCAGTTTTGGGACTGGAGCCGGGCGACGTTTGCTTCAATCTGTTTGGTCACTTCGGGGGTCGCAGGAGCGCCATTGCTGGTGGAGAATTTCAGACCTTGATACTCCGCCGGATTGTGGCTGGCGGTCATGTTGATGCCGCCGATGGCTTGGCGACTGCGGATGTTGTGAGCGATCACCGGTGTCGGCGCGTCGCGCTCGCAGAGCAAGGGAGTGAGCCCGTGGGCGGCCAGGACTTCAGCGGCGGCCAGCGAAAACTCCCGACCAAGAAAGCGCGTGTCGTGGCCCAGGATGACGACGGGTTTGCGATTGAAGATGCCGGAATTCGGGTTCTGGATTTCGGATTTAAGGAAGTCAGCGATGCTCTGAGTCACCAGCCGGACGTTATCAAAAGTGAAATCGCGCGCGATCAATCCACGCCAGCCGCTCGTTCCGAATTTGATCGTGTTGAGGTTCAAGCGTCAGCTTGTTTTAAGTTTCTTGGGCATGAGTGTTCGGATTACAACCGTTGGCAAGCTAAAGCCTGAACTGCAGCTCAGCTCTTCCAATCGAGCGCCCTTTTCTTCAGCGCGTAGAAGTAGCCGACGAACAGGATGCCGAGGAACGAAACCATCGCGCCGAGAATCACGTTGCGCGTCGCGGCGTCCTGCAACATCTCCTTGTAAACGACGGCCCACGGATAGAGGAAGACCACTTCAATGTCGAAGAGGATGAACAGCATGGCCACCAAATAAAACTTGACCGACATGCGCGTGTTGCCCTCGCCAACGGGCAACATGCCGCATTCATAGGCTGTGTCCTTGATCGGCTCACGCTTGCCGCGTTTGCCAACGAGCACTGAAAAGACCAGCATGCCGAAAGAAAACGCAATGGCCACCAAGCCGAGAAGCAACACCGGCAAGTACTGACTTAACTGAGATTGTTCCATGACGCGAAGTTAGAAATCGGCATCTGTTTTGGCAAGTGGAATCAGGTTTAAGGGTTCCTCGCGTCCAGTGGCTACTCAGCCGAGCCTCACTTTGAACGCGCTGGCGGAAATAATCTTTTGCAGGTCTCCATCATAAAACGTGTCGCAATAATCCTCGGTTTCCAGAAGGTGCTGGTGGACGTCCTTGTTCTCGCGCTGGACGATGTATTTGAGCTCATCGAAGTGGTTGCTCCAGCGGAAGCCGTTGAAAAACTCGGCGCCGGCGAACTGGGTTTTATACAGCGCGTTCCTCGAGTAGCAGGTGCCGAGGTAGAGATGGCGAAAGCCCTTTTCCGCGAAGAACGATACCGCCGACGTCATCATGAACATGCCGAGGTTGCGGCTGTAATAGTTGATGTCGTAAAAGGCGTAGTAGTAGTAAACGAGTTCCTTGCCTTGGAGGTACAACGTGGCGGTGCCAATTTCCGCCTCAGTCTTCGTGTCAGTAAACACCAGCAAGTGCGAGATGATCTTTGAATTGAACAACGAGTCCAGCCGCTCAAACGTCATCACGTCCTTGCCAAATTTGATGTCGGCATACGTCTTGTAAAACTGTCGCTTCGCCGGCGTGTAGTCGAATTGCACGCGCGGCACCAGCTCGACGCGGATCCCATCGCCTTTGCGCAAAATGCGGCGGTTCTCCGAGGAAGGGCGGAATTTCTTCAAGTCAACGCGGACGTGGCGGCACAAGTAAAAACGATCCAGATTGCGTGACGATGGAAGAAAACCCTGGTTGAAGAGGTCCGCCGGCGTTTCGCCCGGTTCAGGAAAGGCCCAGACCGCGTAGGGAAACGAGTAGTGCGCGTAGTCGGACTTGTGCTCGGAGAACAACAGCTTCATTCGCTCTGGGCCGCGTTGACATAAATTCGCGGGAGGCGCTGTCGCCAGCCGGCGAGGACATCGTATGAAACGGAATTCTTCAACCGGGCAACGTCGTGCACGGAAATCTCCTCATTGCCCTGTCTGCCCATCAGCACCGCTTCGTCCCAGATCTGCGCCTGAGGAATGTCGGTGATGTCCACCGTGATCGCGTCCATGGCGACTCCACCGACCAAGGGAGCGCGACAGCCGTGAAGCAATGCGAACCCCGCATTGCGGACGCGCGGAAAACCGTCGCCGTAGCCGATGGGCAATACCGCGATGCGTCGTGGCGACGGTGCGGTGTAACGCATGCCGTAGCCGACATGGTCGCCGGGCTGGAGTTGTTGAATGGCCGCGATGCGCGCCTTGACGGTCATCACAGGCTCGAGGCCGGGGATGCGCCGGCAAACCGAAGAGGGGTAAACGCCAAAGGTAATGATCCCAAGCCGAACCATGTCAAAGTGCGCCTGGGGCAGATCGAGAAAACCGCCGCTGTTGCAAAGGTGACGGTATTTCACCGAAACGCCGCGCTCGGTCATGGCGCGCAGAACCTGACTAAACCGCTCCAGTTGCAGCAGCGCGTAGGTCTTATCGGTTTCATCCGATTGTGCGAAATGACTCATGACGCCTTCGAGCACGAGCGACTTTTGCGAACAGATTTGTTGCATGACTGGCACGGCTTCATCCCAATGGACGCCATAGCGGTTCATGCCCGTGTTTATCTTGAGATGGACGGGGACGCGATGACCGATGGCCGCAGCCAACCGCGCGAGACTGATGGCCGCCTCCGAATCATTCACACAGCAGGTCAGTTTGCGCGCAATACACCATGGCAACTCCGATTCCTGCCGCTGGCCCAGCAACAGGATCGGCGCACGGATACCGAGGTCGCGCAGACTCACTGCCTCCTCCAAGGTGCTCAACGCCACCGCCACCGCTCCTTCCGCCAGCGCGACGTTCAGCACTTGCAACGCTCCATGACCGTAGGCGTCGTCCTTGACCACGGAGAGAAACTGCACCTCGCGAGGCAAGTCCTGTCTGATGATTTGAAAATTGCGGCGAAGTCGGCCCAGGTCGATTTCCACCCACGCCGGGCGATGCGGTCGTTCGCGATGGGTTTTCACCGGTGCGTCTTCCTCAACCGCGCCTCGTTGAAGTGAGTCGCCACTTTCAGTCACCGGTTCCGTTTGTATTCCAACCATGTCGTGCGTCATCGCGTTGCGCTCCGTGTCCGTGATCATTGAGCACTCGAGTTGAGGTTCTCGTCCACTAGATATTTCCCGGCGGCCAAAGGCTTTGACCAATGTCAGTCCGGTAATAGCTGGCGAGGCTGCGAATCTTCCGGATGTTCGCATAAGCCTTGTCGATTGCTTCGTTGAGCGAAGTTCCGAGCGCGATGACGTCGGCAATCCGGTGACCAGTGGCCATGAATCGTCCGTCATTGTCGCGCGTGAGTTCGTTCCACCAAACGTCGCAGTCGAATGGCTCGACGACTTCCACCGGCAGGCGCGGGCCTCGCAATTGCACGTAAGGATAACCGTACCCAGCAAGCGTCAATGAACAACCAAATTGCAGCCGTTCCCGAAACTCGACGTTCAACTTCTTGTTTCGCGCGGTGTTCAAGACGATTTCCATTGGATGCTTCAGCATCCGGAGGATCATCGGGCCGGAGGTGACGCCGATCCGGATATTGTACTCGATGGGAAACCATTCGCCTCCCCGGCGCACGGCGGTTGCTTGAATCGGCCCGTGGTATTTCACTTTGCGAAACCAGGGCAGCAGTGGGTGAATCAACTGCCGCGCCAGTCCGTACTTGTCCTCGGAGTCGCGCTCAACCAATCCACCGAGCGGCGCGCCAGCCACCACTCCCATGTCGCCGACGAATGCCCGCTTGTATTCCTGATTGGTGACGAGCGAATAAATTTCACCGCCGCTGATAAGCGCGATGTGGCCCGCTTCGGCCCGGCCCATGTATTCCTGCAAGAAAACGCCCTCCGCATAGTCGATGTTCTTGAGCCATGAGCGTGTGTCCTCCAACGTTTCGCAAAGAATCGTGTGAATGGGGCTGGTGGGTGAACACAACGGATTCTTGATAACGTATGGCAGCGGATGCCGCCGGAGAAATTCCTCGGCTTCGAGCCGGTTGCGCGCCACCGAAGCTTTCGGACAAGGCACACCAACCTGCGTGCAGAGCTTGCGCGCGAAATCGCGATCACGTTCGATCATCATCGCTTCGCCGGTCGGACTGAAGATTGGAATTTTTGAGCGGAGCAACTCGCCAGCCCATGTTGCTTGCGCCCAATCGATCGACATCGGCACCACCATGTCGATTTTTTCACGCGTGAGCAACGCGCAAGGATTGGGAAAAGCTTCTTGAGTGTAAACCCGGCCGGCGAGTGAAGGCGGGAAATGCCCGTAATTGCGCGTCAAATAAGTCGAAACCGCGGCGCCATCCTCGTTGAGAATTTGCGCCACGCTGTGCGCAAACGAGCCAACGCCGAAGACCATCGCTGAGAAGGACCGCTTTCGGGAAATGCCTTTTCGTCTCGTCATCGTGAGGACACACCGGGTTCGAGGTGCGGAATTGTTTGTTCGTCCACCATACTTCAACCGCATTATGAGTTGGTCGAAAACAAACTCAAGCGGGGACTGAAAAATCCAACGCAATGAGGTGTTCTCAAGCCATCGACAGCTTCTCGAAGCTCTCTTCGATGAACGTCGTGTTCTGAATGCGCGCCAGCTTGGCGTAAAGGCCGTCCAGACGCAGCAGTTCATCGTGCGTGCCGCGTTCGATAATCTGCCCGTGGCGCATCACCAGAATCTGGTCGGCCTTGCGAATGGTGCTGAGACGATGCGCGATGACAAAGCTGGTGCGGTTGGCCATCAAGCGTTCCAAGGCTTCCTGAATCAGCCGTTCCGTGGCCGTATCAACGCTGGCGGTCGCCTCGTCGAGGATAAGGATTGGCGCGTTCTTCAGGAGGGCGCGCGCGACGCTGACGCGCTGTTTCTCGCCGACGCTCAGTTTTACACCGCGTTCGCCGACGCGGGAATCGTAACCGTTCGGCAACTTGGAAATGAATTCGTGGCAGTTCGCCGCTTGTGAAGCTGCGATGAGTTCGGCTTCGGTGGCGTCGAGTTTCCCGTAAAGAATATTCTCGCGGACCGTGCCGTTGAAAAGAAAGGCCTCCTGGCTCACGACGCTGATTTGCGCGCGCAGTGAGTCCAATGAGATGCCGCTGATGTCCGCGTCATCAATGGTGATGCGGCCCGAAGTTACTTCGTAAAACGCGGGGAGGAGATTTACCAACGTTGATTTTCCCGCGCCCGTCGGCCCGACCAGCGCAATCATTTCGCCGGGGCACGCGTGCAACGAAATATTTCGCAACACAATTTTTTCCGGTCCGTAACTGAACCCGACGTTTTCATAAACCACCTCTCCGCGCGCGCGCCAGCCTAGCGTAACGTCCGACGTGAGGAGGCGGTTTGACTCTTCGACTGATCCCGACCGCCTCCTCACGTCGGCGGCTACATCTCTTTCCACGGCCGTGTCTAAAATATCAAAAACCCGCTCCCCGGCGGCGCGGGCGGCCTGCATCATCTGGTTCAATCCATGCAGCCGGGCAACCGGTTCGTAAAACAGGGCGAGGTAAAAAATAAAACCGACCAACTCACCGAGAGTCATCGTGCTCGCCAGCACCATTCTGCCGCCGACCCAGAACACCAGTCCCGAACCCAGGGCGGCGGCGAAACTCATCGCCGGCGAATACATCGCCCAGACGCGCATCACGCCGAGTGTTCCTTCCCGCAAATCATCTGCGCGTTTGGCAAAGCGCGTGTCCTCGTGCGGTTCGCGACCGAACGCCTTGATCTGGCGGACGCCTTGGAGATTGTCCATGAGCAACGCGTTCATGGCGCTGGCGGCGCGGCGCTGAGCGCGATACCGGCGATGCGCTGTCAAGGTGTACCAAAGCGCGCCGCCGGCAAGAATAGGCAAGGGAATCAACGCCACCGCTGCAAGTGTGGCGTTGGTCGAGAACAAAATGATCAACACACCAACCACGCTGAGAACCGCGACCGTGCCCTGTTCCGTACCGTCAATCAACACGCGCTCCACGGAATTCACATCCTCGATGACGCGGGTCATCAAGTCGCCAGAAGCACGCTGATCAAAGTAATTGACGGGCAGCCGCTGCAGCTTCGCATAAACTTCGCGTCGCATGTCGAAGATGACATTTTGCTCGAACGTATTGTTGATGCGAATGCGGAGGCTGTTGAACAAATCGCGCAGCAGGAATGCGCCGAGCAACCCGAGCATCACCGGCGCGAGCAATTCACTCCGGCGATTCGTGATGATCTCGTCAATGACGAATTGGGTGAGCTTGGGATAGGCAAACGAAAACGCCAGCGAGAGCAGGGCACAGGCGAACGTGCCGAAGGCCATCAGTTTGTAGGGTCGCAGATAAACCGCGACCCGACGCACAATTTCCCAGGTGGAACGGGACTTGGCCGTGAGCGTAGGATCGTCGTCGGCAGAGAGTTGAGGATGATGCGCCATGCTAAGTGCGGAGTGCGGAGCGCGGCGTGCGGGATAAAAAGCGCGACGGGTGGAAGGGCACGAGGATGGCCGGCGTTATGACCCATCCAATGTGTGCAACGGCGCAAGCCAACTCTCCCGGAGAGATTGTTGCGTGTATCAGCAATTTGTCTTCCATATGTTCATTATGGCAGAAATCTCGCATTTTGAAAACCTTTACTGGACTGAAAGCAGTCTGGCACCAGTAAAATTGTTGGAGGCGCAACTTGACATCCGCATTGAATTTGACCCCTATCCCGCGGAGAAGCGCGGGGAGAGAGTTAGGGAGCGGGGCGGGAATCCTGCGGAGGCAACAAGCCTCCAGCAACACGGCTTCCGTGCCCCGTTCCCACTCCGCCTGCCTTCATCAGACGGACAGGGAGGTCCTCTGCGTTCCTTCTACTGATCATCACCAGGGTTGGGTATCCTGTTTCGCAGCGATTATTTTTTCCGTGCTTGTTTTGTGCGTCGATAGTTAATTTGCGGCGTTGCGCGCGGCGCTCGAGTTGTTATGGACCCTGACAAGCTGAACCAACTGCACATTCAAACGGAAGCCAAGAGCCGGCCGAAAAGTTTTTTCTGGGCGACTCTGCTCCTCGTCATTCTGGTCAGCGGTGCTGCCGTTTACTATGCCTGGCCCAAAAAGGACGAAGGCCGGCGCATCATCGGCGGGGCCACCAACAAGACAGCCACTGGTTCAGCAGCAAAAATGTCAGAAGCGAAATCGACGGAAACCCGAAGCCTCTCCAAAAACGATTCCGTCCTCACGGTCAGCGGTTACATCGTAAACCGCGAACGCATTGAACTGAGTCCGCGTTTCATGGGCGTCGTGAAATGGATCGGCGTCAAGAAAGGCGACGCCGTCACGAACGGGCAGGTGGTTGTGCTGCTGGACGACGCCGAGCAAAAAGCCCGGTTGCACGAAACGGAAGGAAGATTGGCCAACGCAAAGGTCGCCATCAACAAAGCGGAACTGGATTACGCGCGCGTCATCGAACTGGCCAAGACCAAAATCGAAACTAAAAAAGCCGAGGACGATGCACGCTTGCAACTCGAATCCGCCCGCGCCGCGCTGAAGGAAACTGAAGGCAGTTACGAACTGGCCAAGACCTATCTCGATTGGACCGTGATTCGCGCGCCGATTGATGGCGTGGTCCTGGAGAAACTGGTTGATCCCAATGAATTGGTCGTGCCGCAAAGTTTTGGTGGCTTGCGCGGGCCGAGCACCGCCTTGATTGCCTTGGCCGACCCTAAAGATTTACAGGTTGAGATCGAATTGAACGAGGCGGACTTGTCCAAAATTTTCCTGAATCAATCGTGCCGCGTCAGCCCCGAGGCTTATCCCGACAAAGTGTATGGCGGTCATGTGGCCGAAATGGCGCCGGAAGCCAATCGACAGAAAGGGACGTTGCAAATCAAGGTGCAGATTCACGACCCGGACCATTTCCTCACGCCCGAACTGAGCGCGAAGGTGGATTTTCTTGGCGGCAAGACCAACGTCAGCGAAGCGCTGAGGAAGTGAGCGGAAACCATGGTCGATTTGCCGACCCTGCTCCTCCTAACCCACCCCTGACTCTCCCAAGAGGGCAACAATCCACTGTGCGCCGCTCCCCTCCTTGGAGGGGTTGGGGGGTGGGTTCAGGTTAACAACTCAAACTGAACTGTTCACGCTCGATCTATCGCGGTTGGCTGACTCAGTGAGAAAACGCTTTGGCGGGAACCACTTCCTTGACGATGCCCTCGGCTTTCCACGACAACACGCAGCCCGCGCCGCCATCGTTTTCATTTTCGTAATAGTCGATCTTGATGTCGTGATCGCCGGCCTTCAGTTCCACGCTGCCGGAAGTTTCCTGCATCTCATGCAAGCCGCCGTTCTCCACCACTTGCTTCCCGTCGATGAGCAACCGCGAGCCATCATCGGATTCAAGGTAGAAAGTGTATTTGCCGTCCTTGGGTATTTTGATTTTGCCCGTCCAGCGGATGGCGAAATGCGACTGCAACTTCGTGCCCGGAAACGTCATCTCGGTGCTGCGAAAGTTGATGTTTTTATCCACGCGCTTGAGCGTTGGCTTCTTGTCGGCGGGAATCGTCGGGAAATCTTCCACCGCTACACCCAAGTCGAAATATTCGCCGTTCAATCCCGGCTGCGGCTCATCCGCGGCGAATGTTTTCGTGACGTTCAACAGGCATAGCGCGAATAACAGTGTGAGAATTTTTTTCATAGGTTCTTTGGTTTGGTTGGCGATTTAATCAAATTGATCTACGGCAGGATAGTTCCAAGCGGAGAGCCGTCAATATGCAAGTGGATTGGTTTCTCCCGCCCGCTCGAAGTATTCTGATTTGGCGACAAGGTTTCGTTAAACCTGAAATTCGAAATATAAAAGGGAGCGCGCCCGCCTCGGGCGCTGTTTTCCGCGCCCTCGCGGAAAACGTCTGGCGCAGGGGGTCTTCCAACATCTCGATGAGCGGCCACACGGCGGATGCCGGACGCGGGGGCGCGTCCAGCGACGCCCGGGGCGGGCGTGATCCCCAGCGTCGAACTTCGGGTTAAATCTACCTCCACCGCCGCGTAACCCACGCTTGCGTTAGGCGCAAATCTTTCCACCATCCTGTCACACTGATAGAATTCAGAAAAAACGTTGTCGGAATTCGGCGTCGGTGGACGTTTAATAGATGAGATGCAGGAAAAATCAGATGTCGAACTGCTGCGGGAATACACCGCCGGGGCCAACGAGGCCGCGTTCCGTGAGATTGTCACCCGGCACGCGGACCTCGTCTATGCCTCGGCGTTGCGGCAGGTAAGCTCACCGGAGCTGGCGCGCGACATCGCCCAAACCGTTTTCTCCCATCTCGTGCGCAAAGCTCCGGCGCTGGGGAAGACCCTGGCAGACAATGCCTCACTCGTCGGCTGGCTTTACCGCACCACCCGCTACGAGGCGAACACGCAGATGCGGGACAACCGCCGGCGTCAGGCGCGCGAAAGGCAGGCTATGGAAAATTTCGATTCCAATTCCGAAACCGCGACCGAATGGGAACGGATCGCCCCCATGCTTGATGAAGCAATGGCCGACTTAAGCGACGAAGACCGCGACGCGCTGCTGCTGCGCTTCTTCAAGAACCATGATTTCCGCGCCATCGGCGTGACTCTCGGTGTGAGTGATGATGCCGCGCAGAAACGGGTCAGCCGCGCGCTGGAACGGCTGCGCGCCGAGTTCAACCGCCGGGGCGTGACCACCACCGCCGTCGCGCTTGCGACCGCAGTTTCCGCCAATGCGGTTGCCGTGGGACCGGCCGGTCTGGCCACCACACTTTCGACCGCCGCCCTTGCCGGAACCACGATCGCTATCAACACAACTGCAACCGTAACCAAGGCCATCGTTATGACTACACTGCAAAAGACTTTGATCGCGGCAACCGTCGTTGCCGCCGTCGGCACGGGAATCAACGAAGCCCGCCAAGCTTCAACGTTGCGAAGCCAAGTTCAAACGCTCCAGCAACAACGCGCCCCAATCGCGGAGCAAATCCAGCAACTGACCAAAGACCGCGACGACGCCAAACACCAACTCGCTGCGTCGCGCGACGAGAACGAACGCTTGAACCGCAACACCGCCGAACTGTTGCGGCTGCGCGGTCAGGTCGGAGTACTTCGGCAGGCGGAGCAGGAAAACGCTCGCCTGAAAGCGGAGAGAGACAATCTGGCGAAAAGGCTTCAGCAGGCATCAGGTACCACACAAGCCGGGATGCCCCTGGATGTAATCTCATTCAAAGGGAATTCAATATTCACCGAGGCCGAGCTAGCGAGAATCCTTATTTCGAGAGTGGGAGAGACATTGGACCAGCAAAAGCTGGATACGGACGTCTTGGAGATTTCGAAGTTGTATCGGGGAGCTGGTTACCCCGCCATTCAAGTTCTTGCTGTGGAGAAGCCTGAAGAATCATCAGGAAGAACCACGGTCACGTTTGTGGTGAAGGAAACGCCGCCGAAATGAGTCTTCTCCACCGCCGTATCTTACCCATTTGAAACACATCCGTATTCGGGCCTTTAGCCGATCACGCAGATGCTGGTCACGTCGCTCCATTGGCCGACTTGTTCGTTGTTGAGGCGGTAGATGGCTTTGTATTTCCAGACCGCGCTCGTCCCGGCAGCAGGCAATGCTGCGGTGTCCAGATAATCGGGCACGGTGTCGATGGCCAGGCACGCGAACACGCCATCGCCGCGGTCCACGTGGATTTCGAGAATGTCCCTTCCGAATGATCTCGTTGAACTGCGCTTGCATCTCACCTATTAAACGTCCGCGCCCCGCGTAATCCGACAAAGTATTTTCAAAAAGCAGCAGAGGACTGCCGCACTCCACGACGCTTCGCGCGGTTCGTGCGTCGCAGGCAATCGCTTTGCGTTCTGGAGTGCGGCAGTCCTCTGCCGCTATTGGCTGCGACCTGGGTTGCGTTGACCGCCACTTCGTGTCTCACCTGTTTCCCGCCCGCTCGTTGACACTCCTCCATCAGCCGACTAGCCTCCGCGCATGTCACGGTTGCCGTTCGAGTTGCTTTTGGCGCTGCGTTATTTGCGGCCCAAGCGGACGTTCGTCTCAATCATCACGCTCATCTCGATCATCGGCGTCATGCTCGGCGTCGCGGTCCTTATCATCGTCATCAGCGTGATGAGCGGGTTCGACCACGACTTGCGGGAAAAGGTTTTTGGCTTCAGCGCGCATCTGAAGATAACGGATCCCGGTAAAACGATGAAGAACTACGCGCTGACGGCGAGCATCGTGGCTTCGAACCGCAACGTCAAAGGAGTGGCGCCATTCTGTCTCGAGCAGGTCATGGTGAAAACGCAGCCAGCTTCCGGCCAGGCACAGATCGCCGCCCCATACATTCGCGGTGTGGACCCGCAAACGGAAAACCGGGTGAGCCGTCTGCCGACGAGCATCGTCAAAGGCGAATTTGACCTGAGCCACCACAGTTTGATTGTAGGAACTGTTTTTGCCGACCACATGAATTTGCGCGTGGGCGATCGTCTGCTGGTTTATTCGCCCGAAGATTTGCGGAAGATGGATGAGAGCCGCGGCAAGGAGAATGCCGTCGCGGTATTGCCAAATGAATATGACATCCGTGGCATTTTCGACGCAGGCTACTTCGAGTTCAACGCGTCCGTCGTCATCGCTTCGCTGGAAGATGCCCAGGAGCTTTACGATCTCGAAGACAGCGTCCACGGACTGCTCGTGGCGTTGGACGATCCTTTTCAAGCGCAGCGCGTGGCTGGCGAATTGCAACGCACGCTCGGCAGCGAATTGCGGGTGACGACCTGGATGGAGGACAGTCCGGTGATGATGGCCGTGATGGTGGAAAAAAACGTGATGCTCTACATCCTCTTCTTCATCGTGGTCGTCGCCGCCTTCGGCATCACGTGCACGCTCATCACCTTCATCGTGATGAAGACGCGGGAAATCGGTTTGATGAAGGCGCTCGGCGCCACCAACCGACAAGTGATGTGGGTCTTCCTCGGGCAAAGTCTCATCGTCAGCGTGCTGGGCGTGGCGGCGGGTTTGGGAATGGGGATGTTGGCAATTTCATATCGCAACGAATTCCTGGGCCTGATGCGCAATCTCACCGGCTTCGAGCTTTTTCCGGCGTCAATTTATGGATTCAGCCAATTGCCCGCGCTCATTGTGCCCGGCGACATCGCGATCATTTGCGGCGGGTCTCTCTTGATCTGTCTGCTTGCAGCGGCGTTTCCGGCGCGGCACGCCAGCCGGCTGAATCCCGTGGAGGCCTTGCGTCATGAATGAACCACTCCTCTCGGCCCGCCAGGTCACCAAAACCTACGCGATGGGGAGGCGCACGCTCGAAGTGCTGCGCGGCGTGGACCTCGAAGTGTTGCGCGGCGATTTTCTCGCGCTGCGCGGCGCCTCCGGCGCGGGCAAGAGCACGCTGCTCCATTTATTCGGCGGACTGGACGTTCCGAACTCCGGAGAAATCTGGTTTGCCGGCGAAAATCTCGCGCGGCTTCCCGAGAGCGCCCAAACGCGGTTGCGCAACCTGAAAATTGGTTTCATTTTTCAGGCCTACCATCTCCTGTCGGAATTGGACGCGCTGGAAAACGTTTGCCTGCCCGCGCGCATGGCGCGCACGCCGGCGGCGGCGGTTGAAGCGCGTGGACGCGAACTGCTGGAGCACGTCGGATTGAAAGAACGAATGGAGCATCGTCCTTACGAACTGTCCGGCGGCGAACAACAACGCGTCGCCATCGCGCGGGCAATGATCAACGCGCCGGATTTGATTCTCGCTGACGAGCCGACCGGCAATCTTGATTCGCATACTGGCGGTGAGATCATTGATTTGCTTTGCAAGTTGCATGAAGAGAAACACACAACCCTCATCATCGCCACGCACGATGGGCACGTCGCCGCCCGCGCGCCCAAAGTGGTGGAGTTGGTGGATGGCCAAATCCAGTAGATCTTAACCGTAATGATCCAGACCGACGAACCCCTCACCCTCACCCTCTCCCCATCGGATGGGGAGAGGGAACGCTTTCGCGCGTATGGACGACACGCACCGTTCGGTGATTCGCCGCGACGTCGCCGGAGTTTCACCCTCTCCCCGTCGGACGGGGAGAGGGCCGGGGTGAGGGGCGTATTCAACTCGATGGTTCCGGCTTAAATGCTATGCCCACCGATTGGGAAGCCCGCTATCAGACCAACGACATGCCTTGGGAAAAGGGCGAGGCGTCGCCGGGACTGGTCGATTTTCTGGCGGCGCATCCAGCCCTCAAACGCGGCACGGTTTGTGTGCCCGGCTGCGGCACCGGCCACGATGTGCGCGCCTGGGCGCGCGCTGGTTTCACGGCGGTGGGTTACGATCTAGCGCCCAGCGCCATCCGGCTCTCCATCGAGCGCACCAAAGCGGCGGGATTATCGGCGCAATTTCAACTCGTCGATTTTCTGCGCGACTCGCCCCGTGGAATAGGCGACGCATCAAGTTCTCTGCGTGCTGTTGCTGGTATTCCACGGGGCAAGCCGCCACAGTTGTTCGATTGGCTGTTTGAACACACACTGTTTTGCGCGATTGATCCGAGTGAGCGCGACGAGTACGTGCGTGCCGTGCTGCGCTGGCTTAAACCCGATGGTCAATACCTGGCGGTGAATTACCTGATTCCAGACAAGGACGGGCCGCCGTTTGGCACGACGCGGGAAGAATTGTGGCAACGATTCTCGCCGCACTTCGATCTGATGCAGGAATGGGTCCCCCGCTCGTATCCCAATCGCACCGGCTTGGAATTGATGCTGTGGTGGCGACGAAAGAAGTCAGCGTAAGCAGTTAGTGATTTACCCGCCGACGGCTGTATGCTAGGGTTTCATTGTTTTCCATGAAAGCGCATCAACCATCGGCGAGTCGCACCACCTCGGGCGGTTTCACGTTAATCGAGTTGCTCGTCGTCATTGCCATCATTGCGATTCTCGCCGGCCTGTTGCTACCGGCACTCGCGCGCGCGAAAGCCCAGGCGTTGAAAACCAAGTGCATCAGCAATCAGAAGCAAATCGGGGTCGCTTACAAACTATACGCCGATGATCACGATGGCTCGTATCCCGCTCACGACGGTTGGGCGTCGGTCGGCGGCAAGTTTTGGACGAATGCGAACGTGTCCGGCAACGCCGCTTATTACGGCGGGCGCGTGACTGAAACCAATCGTCCGTTGAACCAGTACATCGCCAACGTCGAGGTTTTTCACGACCCAGCCGACAATGGCGATTTTCTCAATCCGCAAGTCAAGACCTGTTGGGAAGGCTGGGGCAACAGCTTCCTGGTCGAGTGGGCCGCTGATGCATTTCGGGTGAAGAAGATTACCGGCGATTCGAAGGCCACTCGCGGCAGCCCTGAGGCCACTCCGATCAAGGATTCAGAAATTGCCCGCAAACCAAGCAACAAGATCATCCAGGGCGACTGGCCGTGGCACGCGAATCGCGACGTTAATGCCAAGCAAACCATCTGGCATAATTTCAAAGGCAAGCGGTACGAAGACATGCTCTTTGGCGACAGTCACGTCGAAAGCTATACTTTTCCCAAGGCAATGGACACGTGGATTTCCGTTAACCCCGATCCGAACTTCAGTTGGTGGTAGCCTGTGGTGCGGCTGCCAGAATAAAGTCGTGATTGGAAGTCGGCATGGCTGAATTTCCGTCGGCAGGCTACAATTTGAAGTGTGCAGAAGGCCATTTACAGCGTCCTGCTTTTGCTGCTGGGAATCGTGAGCGTCGGAGTCGCACATCGCATTCCTCCCGCGCGCGAGCCGGTCTATCAAGACAAACCATTGACCACATGGCTGGAGGATTTGAACAGCACGGCGCTATACACGCAGGATTCGGCGAAAGCGGCGATTCGCGAGATGGGGACAAACGCCGTGCCTTCGCTGACGGAAATGCTTAACGCCCATGATTCGCGTTTCAAATTGCTCTTGATGAAACTGGCTGCCAAGCAGTCGCTGATTCGAGTTCGTTTCCGGACGAAGGACGAAAGCCACCTGATGGCCATCAAAGGTTTTCGGGCAATCGGACCGCTGGCCCGGCCAGCCATCCCCCCGTTGATCGGTTTTCTCAACAATGCCGAAACCGCCAATGAAGCTGCGTACTCGCTCGTTGTCATTGACGAAAGCATTTTCCCGTTGACCCGTGCGACCACCAACCAGAACTATGAAGTTGCGGTGCGCTCCGCCGCCATCGCGCGACTGGCTTCCGGTCAATACGACGAACAAGCGGTGTTGGCCGTCCTCCTCAAAGCATTCGAGGACAAGAATCCTGAAATCAGTTCGCAAGCCGCGCGATCCTTGGGCTTACTCAAAAAAGAACCACGACTTGTTGTGCCATCGCTCATCGAAAAACTGAGTAACGCGAACGCGAACGTTCGCCAAGAGTCGGCGTGGGCGCTCGGCAGATTCGGGGCAGAAGCGGCAACGGCAATTCCGTCGCTTTTGAGAACGAGCGAGGATCAAGATCGCCAAGTCCGAAACGAGGCAATCAACGCGTTGAAGAAAATCGGGTCATCGGCGACCGCGAAGGCAGTTGGCGGATAGAACCCGGCCAAGAAACGTTCCGAAAAAAAGCATGGTAGGACGCGCCGATTCATCGGAAAATCTAGTTTGACCGGCCATCACTCAACAGCTTGCACCGTGTAGCCGCCGGATTTTTCATCAGCCTCCAATTTCAGCAGGCCGCGTTTCTGCGCTTCGAGCAGCAAATCGTTGAACGATCGAAACCCAAACGCCCGCTCGTTGAATCCCGGATTCCTTCGCTTGATGGCCTGCTTGATCATCGAACCCCAGATATGTTCGTCCTCCCCACGTTCGGCGGTCACGGCTTCCAATGTTTCCAACACGAGATCAAACCCCTTCTCGGGGGACAGTGATTTGCTCACACCTTCAGCCGGCTTGGCCGCGGATGTGGTGGTGGCAGCAATCCGGCGCCGCACCTTCGATGGCTCCGCGCGCACCAGGTCATCGTAATAAATAAATTGATCGCAGTTGTTGAGGAACAGGTCGGACGTAGAATTCTTCACGCCCACACCGATGACGGTCTTGGCGTTCTCCCGCAACTTGCTCACGAGCGGCGAGAAGTCCGAATCGCCGCTGATGATGACAAAGGTATCGACGTGGCCCTTGGTGTAACAAAGGTCGAGTGCATCCACCACCATGCGGATGTCGGCGGAGTTCTTGCCGGACTGCCGCACATGGGGAATTTCAATAAGTTCGAACGCGGCCTCGTGCAGGTCGCGCTTGAACGCCTTGTAACGGTCGAAGTCGCAGTAGGCTTTCTTGACGACGATGTGCCCCTTGAGCAGCAGGCGTTCGATGACCTTCTGAATGTCAAACTTGGGATAATGGGCATCCAGCGCGCCAAGCGCAATGTTCTCCAGGTCGAGAAACACCGCCATCGTCGCGTCGGAATCTTTCGTGGTCATTGGGTTCGCCATTTCGATATCTCACAGCTAACCTCCACACGCTGGCGGAAGCGAGAGAAAAAAACTGCCTGCCACAACAAAAATCGTGCAACCACGAACAAACCTTTCATATTTAACGAAATGACGATTCCGAAGAACAAGATCTTGCGTGGCGATTGCCTCAAGCTGCTGCGCACGTTACCCGACGAGTGCGTGGACGTTTGCTTTGCTGATCCGCCGTTCAATCTCGAAAAAAAATACGGCAAGTATAAGGACCGCCTCGAACTGGACGAGTATCTGGCGTGGTGCGAAGCGTGGATCACGGAACTCGTGCGCGTCACCAAACCGACGGGCAGCATCTTTCTGCACAACCTCCCGAAGTGGCTGACCTACTACGCCGCCATCCTTAACCGGCTCGCGCATTTTCGACACTGGATCTCCTGGGATGCGATGAGCATGCCGCTGGGCAAGACCCTTTTACCGGCGCATTACGGAATCATTTTCTACACAAAGGCCGCACGCGGTTACAAATTCTTCGAGATTCGCGCGCCGCACAAACGCTGCCGCCTGTGCAACGGCTTTCTCAAGGACTACGGCGGCAAGAAGGATCAGATGCACGCCTTCGGCAATTTGGTGAGCGATGTCTGGACCGACATTCACCGCATCAAGCACAACAAACGGCGCGACGAACACCCCTGCCAGTTGCCCGTTCATCTGCTCGAACGCGTGATTCTCATGAGCACCGACCCCGGTGATGTGGTTCTCGATCCGTTCCTCGGCACCGGCACGACAGCGATCGCGGCGAAGGCGCTTGGTCGTCATTACATCGGAATGGAACTGGACGAAACTTACGTCCGCATCGCGAAACAAAAGCTCAAGCGCGTCACGCGGAGCAAGCACAAGGGCTTCTTCGTTTCCTATTTTCTCAACAAACTGCAAAGCGTGCGAGATATCGACGCCCGGCAAATCTTCCCCGCCCAATTGACCAAGCAACAGAAACGGCAACGGGAACAATTACTGGAAACTGTTCAACCGACGGAATTGGAATTTGCATTTGAAGCGGAACCAGTCGCCAGGCGCACGAACAAACTCCAGGTCGAAACTCGCCCACCCGCAAACCCGGTTTGACTTTCCAACCTCACCGGCTAGGGTGCCAACGAGGTGTCTGGCATGAAACGATTCATCATAGCGTTGCTGTTGGGAATCATTATTGGCGCGGGCGGTTACTGGTATTTCACCGGCGGCCGCAAACAACCGGTGACCAAACAGGTCGAAACCAGCGTGGCCAACGGCGCGGGCCAGGTCAAAGACGCCATACAGGCCAAATTGGAGGCGTTGAATCTGCGCAGCGATGACATCAAAGCGGACCTGGCGCGAACGGGCACGGTCATTCGCCGCAAAGCCCGCGACCTCGGCGCGGTGGTCGCCGATGCCACCGCTGACGCCCGCATCACCGCGGCCATCAAGGCGAAGTTTGTGGCGGACCGCAACCTCCCCGCCTTGAGTATCTCCGTCAACACCACCGCCGGACATGTGACTCTATCCGGCAAGGTGGCGTCGCCGGAACAAATCGGCAGGGCCATTCTGCTGGCGATGGAAACCGACGGCGTCCACGATGTCGTTTCCACCTTGCAGGTGAAATGACCCGGTTTGCCTGTTGGCGTCACAAACACAAGCAATCTTGCGCTTGCTTGCCTTTGCGCGGATTGGGAGTAAGCTCAAGCTATGCTCGATTGGAGTCAGTGTTCGGCGGTAGAACGCGTGCCCGGCAAGGTCAGCGGCGTGTGGCTGTTTCGCGACACACGCGTCCCGGTGAAGGCGCTCTTCGAGAACCTCGAAGATGGCGCGACAGTCGGCCAGTTTCTTGAATGGTTTCCCGGCGTGACGCAGCAACAGGTCGAAATCGTGCTGGAGTTCGCGGGCCAGAGCCTTGCCGTTGCCGAACCACGCTGACCGGGGATGAAAATCCTCTTTGATCAAGGAACGCCTTCCCCATTACGACACTCGCTGGCCAGTCATTCGGTGGTCACCGCCTTCGAAAAGGGCTGGGACAAGTTGGAGAACGGTGATCTCATCCGCGCGGCGGAAGCCGAGAACTTCGATGTCCTGATCACAACCGACCAGAATCTGAGGCATCAGCAAAACCTTCGCGGGCGAACCCTTGCCATCCTGGTCTTGCCCACAACAAGCTGGCCAAAAATCCACCAACACGTGGAGAAAATCTCTGCCGCTGTGATCTCGCTCAAGCCGGGTGAATATCGGGAACTGGACCTTGGATTTTGACGGGTGGGAAAAGAAAAGCACACGCAAGGTCGCTACCCACCGCCTCCCACGCCCGAACCCTGCCCCGGCTCGGTCTGGCTTTTGGGATCGAGCAATTCGTCCAGCTTGGCCTTGTCGAGACCGGACATTTCCAGCGCGACCTGGCGAATCGTGCGCCCACTTTCGTAAGCGACCTTGGCAATCTTCGCCGCCTTGTCGTAGCCAATGACCGGCGCGAGCGACGTGCACATCGCGAGACTCTGTTCGATGTTGCCTTCGCACTTCGCCGCGTCGGCTTCCAAACCGGTCACACATCGTCGCGCAAAAACGCGGCTGCCGCTGGTCAACAGTTCAATGGATTGCAGAAGGTTGTGGGTCATCACCGGCAGCATCACGTTCAATTCAAAATTCCCGAATGTGCCACAGAAAGTGACCACGGCGTCGTTGCCGATGACTTGTGCGCCCACCTGAATCAGCATCTCGCACATCACGGGATTGACTTTGCCCGGCATGATGGATGAACCGGGTTGGGTGGCCGGCAACTTCAATTCACCCAGCCCACAGCGCGGCCCTGAGCCAAGCAGACGGATGTCGTTGGCGATTTTGATCAAGCTGACGGCCACAGTTTTGAGCGCGCCGCTGGTCTCCACACACGCATCAATGCCGCCCTGCGCTTCGAAGTGATTTGGCGCTTCGCGTAACTTGAGGCCGGTTTCGTCAGCAATGCCTTCGATGGTGCGCCGGGCAAACTCAACATGCGTGTTGATGCCCGTGCCGACGGCGGTGCCGCCCAGCGCCAGTTCGCTCAAATGCTCCTCCACTTTCCAAAGCCGATTGATGCCATGTTCGACCTGGCTCGCGTAACCGCTGAATTCCTGGCCAAGCCGGATCGGCGTGGCGTCCTGTAAGTGCGTGCGGCCTATCTTCAGAATATCGGCAAACTCTTGGGCTTTTTTTAACAACGCGCCGTGCAGTTCGTTCAACGCGGGGATAAGTTGATGCACGATTGCTTCCAGCGCCGCGATGTGAATGGCGGTGGGAATCACATCATTGCTCGATTGGCCGCGATTGACGTGGTCGTTGGGATGCACTGATTTATCGCCCCGCTTGCCGCCCAAGATTTCAGCGGCGCGGTTGGCGATCACCTCATTGGCGTTCATGTTGGTCGAAGTGCCGGAGCCCGTCTGGAAAATATCAATTACGAACTGGTGATCCCATTTTCCGTCCGCCACCTCTTGCGCCGCCTTTTGAACTGCATCGGAAATATTTTTCGGCAGGAGACCGAGCGCCGTGTTGGTGATGGCCGCGTGTTTTTTGATCAACCCCAATGCGCGAATGAACTGCCGAGTGAAACGCAGACTGCTGACCGGGAAATTCTCGACGGCCCGCGCCGTCTGTGCGCCGTAATAAGCGTCTGTCGGTACCTGCATTTGTCCCATCGAATCGGCCTCAGTCCGAAACTCGTTTTTCATGGCAACCAGTTTATTGGATTGGTCTGTCGGTTTCCAAATCAATTAGTTTAATCCGCCGTTGATGCCGCCCGCCCTCGAACGGAGTCGCCAGCCAGACCTGCACAAGCTCCAGCGCGGTCTCAATGGTCATCATGCGCTGACCGAGCGAGAGTACGTTGGCGTCGTTGTGTTGTCGGCTGAGCCGGGCGGATTCAACATTCCAACACAGCGCGCAGCGAACGCCTTTGACGCGGTTTGCCACCATCGCTTCCCCGTTGCCGGAACCGCCGAGGATGACGCCGCGCTCGAATTCGCCGCGCGCAACCGCTTCCGCCACCGGCCGGATGAAGAGCGGGTAATCACATGGCTCTTCCGAATGCGTGCCGAAGTCGGTGACGCTGTGCCCCAACTGTTCCAACAGGTCGCGGATCCTCTCCTTGTATTGAAAACCAGCGTGGTCCGATCCGGTGGCAATCTTCATAGGATGAACGGGTTCAAGCTTTGCCTGGACACTGGCAAAAACCCTTTCGCACCGCCAGTCTGGAGTTCGCGAAAAGAAACCACACCGCCACATTGCCGATATTGCTTTTACGGGCGCGTCGGGAGTATTCTGTTTTTGAGCGCAACCCAATGGTTGTGGCCCATTGCCGTAACGTATGGAAAGAGTTGAGTCGCGTCGCGGTGGAACAGAACCGCCAAGAGTCGATTCCAAAGAAAGGAGAACGATATGGCTTACTATCTTGTGCAGGCAACATACACGTCTGAAGCGTGGAAGAACTTGGTCAAGCACCCGCAGGACCGGACCAAAGCGATCCGGCCCGTCATCGAGAAACTCGGTGGAAGCCTCGAATCAATGTGGTTTGCCTTCGGAGATTATGATCTGGTGCTCATCATGCAAATGCCCGACAACGTCAGTGCCGCCGCCTTTTCGCTGGCGGCTACCGCCGGTGGCGCTCTCAAGGCCCTCAAGACGACCGCTTTACTGGCCATCACCGAGGGACTGGACGCGATGAAGAAAGCTGCCAAAGCCGGCTATCGACCACCCGGCAAATAGTTCGTGAAACTTTCGTCCGTGTGTCACGCTTGAAATCGTTGTCCCGGCGGTCGAGTTAGTCAGCCGGTTCTGTGTTCATTCGTGCAATCGCGATGGGTGGAGATGGCGGCGCCAATCGTGACGCCTTGGAACTTATGGTGAACCTGTTCAAGACATTGCTCTTCACGATTCTGGCGCCGGGGACGCTGACGGTGATCGTGCCTTGGTTGTTATTGCCACCGGGCAGCCGGAGGATGCACGGCGAGCTTGCGGATGTCGTTGGTCTGATCGCCATTGTGTTTGGCGCGGCCATTTATTTCTGGTGCGCCTGGGATTTCGCATTCGCCGGCAAAGGCACACCCGCGCCTTACGACCCGCCCAAGCTGCTGGTGACGCAAGGACTCTATCGCCTGGTCAGAAACCCGATTTATGTCGGCCTCATGTTCGTGTTACTGGGTGAAGCGTTGATGTTTGCGTCGCCGACGTTGCTGGTTTACGCGCCGGGGATGTGGCTGGCATTTCACCTGCGGATCATTCTGTATGAAGAACGGGTGCTGAAAAAACAATTCGGCGAGGAGTATCTGGAGTATTGCCGCAAGGTGCCGCGATGGATTCCGCGTTGGCCAGATCGAAACAGTGAATGAAATCATATCGCGCCGGTAAAATCTTTGGTTGAAACTTGTGGGCTGAACCGCAGAGTAACGGGAATGGTTTGCCACCGATGAACGCCCGTCTTTCGCACCTCAAAGACCTGGATTACTCCGTGGTGCAACAATGCATGCACTGCGGCCTTTGCCTGCCGACCTGCCCGACCTACGACGCCACCAAACTGGAACGCAACAGCCCGCGCGGGCGCATCGCCCTGATGCGCGCCATTGCCGATGACCGGCTCGCTGCGACGAAGGCATTTGGTGACGAGATGTATTTTTGCCTCGGTTGCCTGGCCTGCATGACGGCCTGCCCGGCGGGCGTGAATTATGCCGAGCTGTTCGAGCACGCACGAGCGGAAGCCGAACAAAGCGGCGCGCTAAGTTCGCCAAAACGAAGTTTAATCCGCAGCCTCACCCTGCGCTGGCTGTTCATGGATTTGAGCCGGCTGCATCTGGTTGGTCGCGTGATCCGGCTGTATCAACAACTCGGCTTGCAAACGCTCATTCGGCGCAGTGGCGGATTGAAGTTGTTGCCCAAACGTCTGCGTGAATTGGAGGCTATGACGCCGACGATTCAGGGAAAGTTTTCGGCGGAACTGATCGTGCCCATCACCCCGGCTGTCGGCCAGAAGAAATACCGCGTCGCCGCGCTTACCGGTTGCGCTCAGGATTTGATGTTCAGCGACGTGAACCGCGACACCGTCGAAGTCCTTGCACGCAACGGCTGCGAAGTTGTCACGCCGTCGGAGCAACTGTGCTGCGGTTCGCTCCACGCGCACAACGGCGAATGGGAACTGGCTCAACGACTGGCGCGCAGAAACATCGACCAGTTTCCGCCGGACAAATTCGATGCCATCATCACCAACGCCGCCGGTTGCGGGTCGCACCTCAAGCATTACGCGAAGTTGCTCGCCGATGATCCGGCTTACGAAACGCGCGCGCAATTGTGGGATGCGAAAGTAAAAGACGTTCACGAATGGCTGGCGCACATCGGCATTCAACCGCCGGCGGCGACTGCGCAGCCAGAGCAAACCGTCACTTACCACGAAGCCTGCCATCTTTGTCACGGCCAGAAGATCACGGCGCAACCGCGGGAGGTCTTGCGTGCGGTTCCAAATCTAAAACTGGTCGAGTTGCCTGAAAGCACCTGGTGTTGCGGCAGCGCCGGAATCTACAATCTCATTCAGCCGGAAATGGCCGACGATCTCCTCGACCGCAAACTCCAGCACATCAAGTCAACCAAGGCTGGCGTTGTCGCCACCGGCAATCCCGGTTGTCTGGCGCAAATCATCAACGGCGCGAGAAAGCAAAACCTGTCGCTGCGTGTTGTTCATCCCATTACGCTCCTGGCGGAGGCGTATCGGCGCGGTAGCCAATAGTTTATATGCGTTCCAAAACTGAAATCATTTCCCTCCTGGCCAATCCCGGCATCATCGCCGTGGTTCGCGCGCAAATGGCCGAGCAAGTTCTGCCGTTGTCTGAAGCGTTGATCGCCGGTGGCGTCATCGCGGTTGAAATCACGATGACGACGCCCAATGCGATTGAAGCCATTCGCAAAGCAAGCCAAACAATCGGCGCGCGAGGGTTGATCGGCGTGGGCACGGTGCTGGACGCGCAGACTTGTCACGCCGCCATCGACGCCGGGGCGGAGTTTGTCGTCAGCCCCATCATGCGACCGGAACTGGTCACTGCCGCGCATGCGGCCGATCGGCCCGTCATGGTGGGCGCGTACACACCGACGGAAGCGCAACTGGCGCACGAAGTGGGCGCGGACTTCATCAAGATTTTTCCCGCCGACAAGCTTGGCCCGGAATACATCAAGGCCATTCGCGCGCCCCTGCCGCATCTGCGCATTGTGCCGACCGGCGGCGTGGATTTGTCGAACGCGGCCGCATTTTTGAAAGCAGGTTGTGCGGCGCTCGGCGTCGGGTCGTCGCTTGTTTCCGCGCAGATTTTGCGCGAGGAAAACTGGACGGAGCTGACCCGGTTGGCAGCGGAATTTGTGAGGATCGCGCAAAGTGTGCCGCGATAATCACTCTGCTGGAACCAGCCGCGCGGGCCGCACGAAAATCTTTACCCTCTTCCGACGACTGATTACTATCCAGCGAAATGAGCCAACTGAATTATCGAGTGCGCCGTGCGACGCTGGATGATTTGGACGTGCTCCGCAAACTGTGGCAGTCCATGCGCCTCGACGAGAAAGAACTCGAACGGCGACCCACCGAGTTCCAGGTCGCCGAAGACGCGAACGGCCAGGTGATTGGTGCCGTGGCGCTGCAAATCACCGACCGCCAAGGTCGGCTGCACAGCGAGGCGTTCGACGATTTTGCCCACGCCGACCAGGTGCGTCCGTTGCTGTGGGAGCGACTTCAAGCCGTCGCCAACAATCACGGTCTCCTGCGGGTCTGGTCGCAGGAACGCGCACCGTTTTGGAATCGCTGCCTGCATCCCGCAAAAGCCGGAGAGCTGGAAAAGCTGCCGGCCACTTGGCGCAACATTTCCGGCAAGTGGTTCACCTTGCAATTGCGCGACGAAACCGCGGTCGTGTCGCTCGACAAAGAATTCGCCTTGTTCAAGGAAGCAGAGAGGCAGCAACGGGAGGCATTGCTCCGTCACAAAAAAACTGTCAGCGTCATTGCGACGGTGATCGCCATTATTTTGGCGATCTTTGTGCTGATCGTTGCCCTGCGTCTGATGCAAAATCCCCAACTGCTACGACACTGACGGCCGCGTGAATTCGTCGGCGTGGTAGGAACTGCGCACCATTGGTCCGCTGGCGACGTGAACGAAGCCCATCTGCTCCGCCGCGAGTTTGTATTCGGCGAACTTTGCGGGCGGAATGAAATCCACCACCGGCAGGTGACGCAACGTCGGTTGCAGATATTGTCCCAGCGTGAGGATGTCGCAGTTTGCGCTGCGCAAGTCGCTCATCGCTTGAAACAATTCCTCCTCGGTTTCGCCCAAGCCCAACATCAGGCCGGACTTCGTGTAGATGCTGGCACCGCGTTTGGCCTTCACTTTGCCCAACACCCTTAGAGAACGGTCGTAAGTCGCGCGCGAACGGACGCTCGGCGTCAGTCGCCGCACCGTTTCGAGATTGTGATTGAAAATCTCCGGGTTCGCCGAGAGCACGGCATCGATTGAAGCATCGCGGTCGAGGAAGTCAGGCACAAGCACCTCGATGACGATGCCGGGATTTAGGTTGCGTACCGCGTCGATGGTGTGATGAAAATGTTCCGCCCCGCCGTCCGCCAGATCGTCGCGCGCGACGGCGGTGATGACAACGTGCTTGAGTTTCATGCGGCGCGTCGCTTCGGCTACGCGAGCAGGTTCGTCGGCTTCGAGGGCGAGCGGTTTGGCCGTCGTGACTGCGCAGAAACCGCAGGCGCGCGTGCAGCGGTCGCCGGCGATCATGAACGTCGCCGTGCCTTTGCTCCAACAATCCCAGTGGTTCGGGCATTTGGCGCTCTCGCAGACGGTGTGAAGTTTCAGTTCATCGAGCAAAGCGCGGGTGTGAGCGAACGTGTCGGCGGTTGGCAGTTTGAGCCGCAACCATTCCGGCAGACGCGGGCGTTTGGGTTCGGTGGTCGTCACAATTTGTGAACCGCAGATGAACGCGGATCGACGCAGATGGAACAAAATGAATTCTTATCTGCGTTCATTTGCGTTCCTCTGCGGTTGAAATTCTCTGCCAAAATTCTTCCAGCTCATCCGGGCCGAAATCGGCGAGGACTTGGCCGTCCACTTCGAGGACGGGCGCGAGGTCCTGATCGGAGAGGCGGACCATTTCGTCCCAGGCGGCGTCGCTGGCCATCACGTCAATCGTTTCGTATTCGATCCCGCGCGTGTCGAGCCAGCGCATCGCTTTATGGCACCAGCCGCAATACGGTTTGATGAACAAACGGATTTTCATGATTCAAAACTCAAGCGGCAGGCGCAGGCAATCAATCAGCTTGCGGGTGATGGCGGCGCGCCGCAACCGGCTTACCTCGCCGCGCTTCTCAAGAAAATCATTTTTTGGCAACGCGTAGATAAAGTCGCAGCGAACGGCGGTTTTCCAATCCAGCCCGTCAGCTTCGTCCAAACCGGCCTCGTGACGCTTCAATTCACGATTCAACCGCACCGAGGTGCAAAGCAGGCCGTTGACGTGAGCGATGGCTTCGTTTGCACAGCGTTCGTCACTGGAAAGAATCACCACCGGATGCGGTTGTTCGTCGCGATACGGGAAAAGATAAATCTCCCACTGCCTCATGGCACAATGGCTTTCGGCCCTTGCGCAGCGAACCAGTTGGACTCCTCGATTTCGTCCTTCGTGTAGCAGTCGGCGAAATAGCCCGCCGGCTTGGGCGTCGCCCAGTCGGGTTTCTGGGTGCGCAGGACGAATTCAAAAATGCGTTCGCGCTCCTGCTTCGGCAGGCTCTGAATCTCTTTGATCAACTCGGTTGCACTCATGGTTGAGGTTTAACTCATGGCCGGACGCATTGCAAGGGCGCGTCATCAGTTGAATTGTGGGCGTCGAGGTGACAAGACTCAAATTGAAACAGAAAAGTTAGAGACTCCTCACGTCGTCTCCTACCATTGAAGGCCGCGTGTGTGGAGCCAGCGGATAGCTTTGTGACACCAGCCGCAATACGGTTTGATGAATAGGCGAATGTTATGTGGCGACGCTTTCATGTCGGCCATTCGATACCAGCCAACCAGCCACCGATACACACCATCATCAACCCCGTTGTGGACATTGCAAAGGGCTTGAATGTGGTTTTCAAGTTTAGCAACAAGAAAACAATATCGACTGGTGGCAAGAACAAGCAGCCAAAAAACCACCAAAGGCTACGTTTGTAAGCCACGGTCAAAAACATTACATCTCCGACCAGCGCGGCAAGGAGTCCAAGAAAAAGCAGGATGTATCCTGAAATCACCATCTCGGAATTATTAGCTTATCCACCAATCTGCGCCTTGTAGCTTTCCGGCGTGAGGAGGGAATTGAGCTCCGCCACGTTGCTCAACTTGATTTTGAAAAACCACCCACCGTCGTATGGTTCAGTGTTTACCAAAGCCGGATTGTCCACGACAGCTTTGTTAACTTCAGTGACTTCTCCGCTCAGGGGCGAATAAATATCGCTGGCGGTTTTGACGGATTCAACGACAGCGCAAGCCTCACCGGCCTTGACCTGTCGCCCCACGGTTGGCAGTTCGACGAAGACGACGTCGGTCAGTTCATGCTGCGCGTGGTCGGTGATGCCGACGGTGGCGATGTCGCCGCTGACACGCGCCCATTCGTGGGACTTGGCATATTTCAAATCGGACGGAATATTGCTCATAATATTTTCAACCGCGGATGGCGCGGATGACACGGATTAAAAACTGTTTTCCGCATCTGTGCAATCCGCGAAATCCGTGGTTCAACCTTTTCGGTAGATTGGCTTGGGGACGACGACAGCAGTTGATCGCTTGCTGCGGATTTCAATTTCAATCCCCATCCCTGGTTTAGCCGACTCTGGCGGCACGTAACCCATGCCGATGCCAATACTTAATGACGGACTTTGCGTGCCGCTCGTTACTTCGCCGACTTTTGTATCGTTGATCCAGATCGGATAATGTGGCCGCGGCGGCGCGGATCGACCGGTCATCTTGAACGCAATGAGCTTCTTGCTCACGCCACCAGCCTTTTGTGCTGCTAGAACGGAACGGCCTTTGAATTCGCCTTTATCCAGCGAAACAAAAAAACCAACGCCGGCTTCCATCGGCGTCGTCTTTTCATCCAGTTCATGACCGTAAAGTGGGTAACACACTTCCGTGCGCAACGTGTCGCGCGCTCCGAGGCCGGCTGGCTTGATACCGAACGGCTGACCTTTAGCGAGCACGGTTTCCCAGATTTGAACGATGGTTGCGTCTCCGCCGACAATTTCAAAACCGTCCTCGCCCGTGTAACCGGTGCGCGACACCAGCACGCTGGCGGCGCCGAACTTGAAACCGCCGATCTCGTTTTTCTTCAAGTCCGTCGCGCAGTTGACACGCATGGCCGAGACGGAAGCGCCCGGAACGCAGTCGTTAATGAACTCTTTCACGCGCGGGCCTTGCACCGCGATGGCGGCGTAGTTGTGTGAGGCATCGGTGAGCCGCAGTTCACCCGATCTCGGAAACTTCGCGGCCTGCGCCTGCAACCACGCGACATCGGCCTCGATGCGCGAGGCGTTGATGATGAGCAGATAAACGCCGCCGGAAAGCTGGTAGGCGTAAAGGTCGTCGATCACACCTCCGCGCTCGTTGCACATCAAGGTGTATTGGCCGCCACCAGGTGCGAGTTTGCGGATGTCGTTCGTGAGAACTGAATTCAGGAAGTCGGTTGCGCCCGCGCCGCTCACGGTGACTTCGCCCATGTGCGAGATGTCGAAAATCCCGGCGGCGTTGCGCACGGCCTGGTGTTCGTCAATGATGCTGGTGTATTGCACCGGCATTTCCCAGCCGCCGAAGTCGATGAGCTTGGCGCCCAGTTTTTGGTGAGCGGCGAAAAGGGACGTGCGTTTGAGCATTGATGTGAAAGCGTTGATGCGTTGAGTGTTGAAGCGTCCCTTCGATTCAACTATTCAACGGTTCACGCACGGATGGTCAACCTTTCACCTTTACGATTCCTTCATCTCCCTTGGGGAGATTCAAGGCTTCCTCGACCACGGCGGGATCGGTGGTTTCGATAAAAGCGCCGTGCTCGCGCAGGAAGTAGAACAGCCACGGCTCAAAGTATTCCGTGTTGGTGGCCATGACGAGTTTGAGTTCGGGCGCACCGGAGATCTTGTGGTGCAGGCTCAAGTGGTGCGCTTTTTTTTCACCCTTCTTGTTGAAAACGATGAGTCTGGCTTTCATGGCTTCCTCCGTTGTTGGGGTGCTGGTTCATCCCCATTTTTCTGTGAACATTTGTGTCTTGGGAATTCCCATGTCTGTTACGACCAGGTGTTCGGTGTTCTCCACCAGCTCGGTGGGGCCGCAGGCGTAAAAGACGGTGTTGGGCTGATCGACGATATGCTGCTTCACCCACGCTGCGTCGATGCGTCCGCGCCGGCCCGGCCAGGGATCGGTGGGCGAGAGGCGGGTGCAGGTGACAAGAAATTTGAAGTTCGGATTCTCCTTTTCCAACTGCTGGAATTCGTTGTTGAAAATGATGTCGTTGGTCGTTCGCACGCTGTAAAGAATCGTGATCCTCGTTTCCAGTTTGCGGCGCGTGGCTTCGCGCACAAAACCGCGGAACGGCGTCACTCCCGAACCGCCGGCAATACAGATCAGATGTTTGTTCGGTTCAAGAACGGGCAGAAATTTTCCCGCCGGCGGCAGCACGCCCATTTTGTCGCCGACCTTGGCCCAATCCACGATGCGCGTGCCCATCTTGCCCTCCCGTTTGATGGTCACTTCATAAAAGCCGCGATCGAGCGCGCACGACGAAAGCGAGTACGGACGTTTATAGTTGGGCGTGTCCGGCCAATAGACCGTGATGAACTGGCCGGTCTTGAACTCCACATCGTAACCCTCCGGCCATTTGAGTTTCAGAGTTTTGGTGTCCGGCAGCTCCATGGGTGCAGACTCGATCAACATTTCGGCGATTACTTTGGCCATATCGTCTGGTCAGGTTGCGCGGACAATAGACCGGGCCCGCACCGGCTGTAAAGGAGGCATTAGCGCCAAGATAAGTGCGATCAAGATTTATCTCTGCGATACTTGGGGAGAGACATCGAGGCAGACACCTTCCTTGGTGCTTCGCGCATAGATGCGGCCATTGCTCACAATCGGGGTGCTCCAGCATTTGCCGGTCAGCACCTTGGCGCGCGCGATTTCAGTGTAGGCTTTGGGTGTCGCCTCCACCAACACGAGTTGTCCAGCATCGCCAAGCACCAGGAGGGCGCCGTCCACCAGGATGCAACCCCCTGGTCCGAAGCCTTCTTGCGACCAGATCACCTTGCCGGTAGCCAGCTCGACGCATTTCAGCGGACACTTGCCATGTTCCTTGAAGCCAAACAAACCGTAGAGATATCCGTCTTTATACACCGGCGTACTCCAGTGATTGTTGATGACGTTCGCCGGTTGAAACCAGATTTGCGTCGCAGAAAAAGCGTTCCCCGACTTGCTGATTTTGTACGCGCCCGAACCAACGCCGTAACCCGCCGAACAATAAACAATATCCCCGGCCACGATCGGCGTCATTGCCGTGGAGGTGCTGTATTTGAACGGTTGCTTCCACACCAGGTCGCCGGTTTGCTCGTTGACGGAAACCAACCCGCTTTGCACGAAGAACACGACCTGCCGCACTCCGTGAATCGTGGCGGCCACCGGTGTGGAATGAGTCATTATTTCCGTCTGCCCTTTCCAAACCACGCGGCCATCGGTCTTGTTGAGGGCCAACAACGATTGTTCCGGTCCGCCGCCCGCAACGAAGAGCAAGTCGCCGTCAATCAAGGGCGACGCGGCATTTTGCCAACGGATGTTTTGACCGGCGTGTTCGGCAATCAAGTCCTTCTTCCAAATCGTTTTGCCATCGGCCGCGTCCAGACAATAAAGAACCAATTTACCGGAGAACGCGTAAACCTTGCCCCCGTCAACCGTCGGTGTGGAACGCGGGCCATCGCCGCCGCTGTTGTCTTTGGTGCCGGAGTCTCCGCCGCCGTCATACTTGGCAATCCCCAATGGTACGGCCCAAAGTTCCTTGCCGGTGTCGGCGTCGAGCGCGACGCACACTTCCTGGTTCGCGCCCTCGACGGAACGCTGCACGAGGCTGAACGCCCGCCCATGACTCACGGTGAATGAACTGAAACCGTCGGTGAGCGGCGCTTTCCATAATTGCCGCGGCCCATCGGCGGGCCACTTCTTCAAAATCTTTTCCGGCGAAGTGCTGTCGTGATTCGGCCCGCGAAATTGCGTCCAGTCGGCGGCGAAGCCAACCAGGGCGCCGGCTAAAACGACACAACCAACAAACAGTGACTTGGTTTTCATGCGGATTTTTTACACTAGTTCACAGACCATTGCAACAGTCGGCAACAAGGGCGGTTGCTTTTCTCAGAGCGTGTACTGGTCGTGCTTGCTGGCTGAAGCCGGGATACAAAACGGCTTTCCGTATATGCTCTCAGACCAACCATCATATCTGCAGCCGCCTCAAGAATTCCTGCGTAAACACCTCATACGCCGCCGCGCCACTGCTGTATTTGTCGTAATAAATGATCGGTTTGCCGAAACTGGGCGCTTCGGCCAGACGCGTGCTGCGCGGGATGACGGTCTCAAACACGCGCTCGCCGAAATGCTGGCGCACCTCGCCCACCACCTGGTTCGACAGATTGGTGCGCCCGTCGAACATCGTCATCACAACGCCCAGCAGTTCCAGGCGCGGGTTCACGCCGGTGTCGCGCAACTGATTCATGATCCGGTTGATCATCGAGATGCCTTCCAGCGCGTAATACTCGCATTGCAGCGGCACCAGCAAGCCGTCCGCCGCCGCAAACGCGTTCAGCGTGAGAATCCCCAGCGAAGGCGGACAATCCACCAAAACCAAATCAAACCGTTCGGACTCCAACACGGGTTTCAACGCGCGCACCAACCGTTGCAAATGATTCTCCATGCGCGCCAGTTCAATGTCCGCCCCGCACAAATCAACTTCGCTGGGAATCAGCTCCAACCGTTCGAAGGCAGTCTGTTTTATTTTTTCGAGCAGACTTTCTCCGCCCATCAGCGGCAAATAGGCGCTGGCACCCTCCGTTTTTTCCAGGCCCAGACCGCTGGTCGCGTTTCCTTGCGGATCGAAGTCCAGCAGCAGCACCCGTTTGCCCACCGCCGCCAGGCAGGCCGCGAGGTTGACAGCCGTCGTCGTCTTGCCCACGCCCCCCTTTTGGTTCGCGACCGCGATGACTTTGGTTGACACGCCGGAGATTTAACGGAAGCTGCGGAACAAGTTCAAGGTTTTCACGTTCGCAACGCGTCCGCCAGGCTGGCTTTGATCTGGGCGATTTTCTGCTCGAAACTGAGCACCATCGTCCGTTTGTCCAGGTTCTCGCCGAGCGCCCTCGAGGTGGTCAGCAAGTGAAGCTTGAGTCGCTCCGCAATCAGTTTGTCGATCAGTTCCGCGATTTGTTCCGGTTTCATTGGATTCCTTTGAGACTGGGTTGGCCGTTACTTTCCCGATTTATGCTCCCTTTTCGAGTGGGCTTCAACGCTGACATGAAAATTTCTGCTGTCGGTTGCTTGTTTTTTCGTGCAAGACAGTTTCGCTGGATTTTGTCTCGACGCCAGCGCATGATACAGCCATGAAATTGATTCTATCCACGCACAACGTGACACTGACCAAGGCGATCGAAGACCACATTCTCGCACGAATCGATAAACTGGAGCACCTGGACCGCTTTGCCATCAACGCGCGCGTCACCCTCGAACACGACAACACCAAAGCCGCTGACCGTCAGTTTTCCTGTTCCATGCGCCTGGCGGTGCGCGGCCCGGATCTTTTTGCTGAAGATGCCGAAAGCGACCTTTACGCGGCCATCGACCTGGTGACCAAAAAAATCCAACAACAAATCCGCAAGCGGCATAGCAAACACAAAGCCCGCAAACACACCGAAGCCGCCCGCACCAAGCGTCGCCGTCAGGAATCGGAGATATGAAGTTGGTTGAGGGTTGAGGGTGGATTGTTGAGAGTAAAGACCCCAGACTAGTCTGTGCCGCACAATCCTCAACCTTCAACTCACAACTCTCAACGGATTCTTCGCGCCCGCATCATTCTGCCGGTTGCGCGCCCGCTGATCGAAAATGGCGCCGTCTGCATTTCCGACAATCGTATCACGGCAGTTGGGCGCTGGAGCGATTTCTCACCGCCTGCGCGGGTTCAAGTTGTCGATCTCGGCGAAATGATTTTGCTGCCCGGACTCGTCAATGCCCATTGCCATCTGGATTACACGGACATGGCAGGTCAATTCCGCCCGTCCAAAAGTTTCACCGACTGGATCAAACTCATCACCACGAGCAAGGCTGGCTGGTCCTACGCTGATTTCGCGCAATCCTGGCTGCACGGCGCGCAGATGCTCATCCGCACCGGCACGACCACCGTGGCGGACATCGAAGCGGTGCCGGAACTCCTGCCTGACGTTTGGAATGCCACCCCGCTACGCGTTTTTTCTTTTTTGGAAATGACCGGGATCAAAAGCCGCCGCCTACCGCGCGCCATCTTGCAGGAAGCGGCGAACAAAATCACGTCTCTCGCTGCCGAGCGGGGCCGCGTTGGACTCTCGCCGCACGCTCCTTACTCCACCGTGCCAGAGTTGATGTGGCATTGTGCGGACGTCGCCCGCAAACGGAACTGGCGTTTGACCACCCACGTCGCCGAATCGGCGACCGAGTTTGAAATGTTCATGCACGCTCGCGGGGAAATGTTCGACTGGCTGCGCCGCAACCAGCGCGACATGTCCGACTGCGGCGGCGTTTCGCCCGTGCAACATCTTGAGCGAAATGGTTTGTTGGCTGAAAATCTTCTCGCCGTCCACGCCAACTATCTCGATCAAGAGGACGCGACACTTTTGGCTGAACGACAAGTGAGCGTGGTGCATTGCCCGCGCAGTCATGACTTCTTTGAACATCAAACGTTTCCGCGCCCGGAATTGGCCGCCGCCCGCGTCAACCTTTGCCTCGGCACGGACAGCCTGGCCACTGTGCGCAAACGCCGCGGCCAGTCCTTGGAACTAAACCTGTTTGAGGAAATGCGCGCGTTCTCCGCCCGTGCGCTAGACCAGTCGCCCGAATCCGTTCTGCGAATTGCCACACTCAATGGAGCGCGGGCGCTGGGCATGACGGGCCAAATCGGCGAGCTTTCTGAAAACGCGTTCGCCGATCTGATTGCCATTCCGCACGCCGGAAAAACTGCGACCAGCTATGACACGGTGCTGCAACATACTGGCGGAGCGGCTGCCAGCATGATTGACGGCCAATGGGCGCTTGCCCCGGGTCAATAGCTCCGTCAGTAGCGAAATATTTGTAACCCTGCACGCCAAAAACAATCCAACCCCAGCGGGGCGGTATCTCGATGTCGCTCCGGACGGAGCTTTCAATTCTGATCCGATAACCGCTATAAATATTTCGCCCCGCTGGGGCTTGGACTGCGACGAATTGATGAACGATTTTGACAACGAATTAAATCAGCGCCTCAACGCGATCCGCGAACAAGGACTGTATCGCGAGTTGCGGCGCATCGACTCGCCACAATCCCCGCGCATCGAATTCAACGGCCAATCACTGCTGAACTTTTCTTCCAACGATTACCTCGGTCTGGCCAACGATCCGGCGTTGAAAGAGGCTGCCATCAAAGCCGTTGAAAAATTTGGCGCGGGCAGTGGTGCGTCGCGGCTGGTCTGCGGTTCGCTCGCTCCGCATCACGCATTGGAGGAAGCGCTGGCCACGTTCAAAGGCACCGAAGCCGCCCTGACTTTTTCCTCCGGTTACGCTGCCGCGACCGGCACCATCTGCGCCTTGCTCGGCAAAGAGGACGTCCTTGTCACCGACAAGCAGGTGCATGCCTGTCTCGTCGATGCCGCGCGGCTTTGTGGCGCGCAACGCCGCATCTTCGCCCACAACGATTTGAACGACCTCGAAGATATTCTTCGTTGGAGTTCAAGCTTTAGCTTGTCCGCGGACACGCTGAGACGTGACCTCCAACGACCGCGCGTGCTGATCGTCACCGAAAGTGTCTTTTCCATGGACGGCGATTTCTCGCCGCTCCGCGAAATCGTCGAGTTGAAGGAAAAATACGGCGCGTGGTTGATGGTGGACGAAGCCCACGCCACCGGTGTCCACGGCCCGAATCGACGCGGCCTCGCCGAGGAACTCGGCGTGAGCGATCGCATCGACATCCAGATGGGCACGCTCGGCAAGGCTTTGGGTTCAGCGGGCGGATTCATCTGCGGCTCGCGCGTGCTCATCGACTTTCTGATCAATCGCGCCCGCAGCTTTATTTTCTCCACTGCCCCCGTGCCAGCCGCCGCTGCCGCGGCGAGTGCCGGGATCAAGTTTGTTCAATCCAACGAAGGAGCAAAGCGTGCCGAGACGTTGTGGCGTCACGTTCATCATGTAGGAGACGACGTGAGGAGTCTCAAACTTCTCCGGGAGAAAAGCCAGAGACTCCTCACGTCGTCTCCTGCGAAAAAGGGAAGTGCCATCCTACCGCTCATCATCGGTGATGAAGTCGAAGCCGTCGCAACTGCCGCCGCGTTGCGCGAGCAGGGAATCTTCATCCCCGCCATCCGTTATCCCACCGTCGCGCGCGGCTCCGCCCGCCTGCGGATCACGCTGACCGCGGCGCATTCGAGCGAGGAGGTTGGAGAATTGACGTCCGCGTTGTCTCAAATCGTAAATCGCGATTCGTAAATCAAAAATGAATCGGCTCGCCCAACTCGATCACCAGTTCATTTGGCATCCCTTCACCCAGATGCGCGACTGGCTCAAGCGCGAGCCAATCGTAATCGTGTCTGGCAAGGGCGCAGTGCTGCGCGATGTCCACGGCAAGGAATATCTCGATGCCAACTCGTCCATTTGGACCAACCTGCACGGGCACAACCATCCGAAGATCAACGCGGCGATTCAGCGCCAGTTGAAAAAAATCGCGCACTCCTCGGCGCTTGGCCTGGCGAACGAACCGGCGTCGCTTCTTGCCGCCAAACTCGTCGGTGAAGCCAACCGGATTTACGATTTACGATCTAGGATTTACGATCGGATCTGCAAATCAGCGCGTAAATCACAAATCGAAAATCGTACATTGGCGAAGGTCTTCTTCAGCGACGACGGTTCGACCGCCATGGAAGTCGCGCTCAAACTCGCTTATGAATTCGCCCGTCGCACTCGTGGTTGGAGTTCACGCTTCAGCGTGTCCCCGAACAAGCTGAAGCTTGAACTCCAACCCAAATTTCTTTCGCTCGCGGACGCATATCATGGCGACACGGTAGGCGCGGTTTCGCTCGGCCACATTGACCTGTTTCATAAAGCGTACGCTGGTTTGCTCTTCAAGTCGGACAACGTCATGTCGCCCTACTGCTACCGTTGCCCGTTCAACCGCGCCAAGCCGGAGCGTGCCGACGCGCGCGAATATCGCAAGTGCAACTGGGAATGCGTCGGCAAGGTGGAACAAAAATTCTCGGTGCAAAAGAAAAAGGGCAATCCGTACGCCGCCATGGTCGTCGAGCCGCTGATTCAAGGCGCGGCGGGAATGATACCGCAGCCGAGCGGCTGGTTGCGTCGCGTGGCGGAAATTGTTGGTGGCAACGGCGCGCAGTTGATCGCCGATGAAGTGATGACGGGGTTTGGCCGAACGGGCCAACTCTCAACTCTCAACTCTCAACTCTCAACCTCCCTGTTCGCCTGTCACCATGAAGGCGTTCAACCCGATTTCATGGCGCTCGCCAAAGGGCTGACTGGCGGTTATCTCCCAATGGCCGCGACGCTGACGACACAGAAAGTGTTCGATGCCTTCCTCGGTGAATACGAGGAATTCAAAACCTTCTTTCACGGCCACAGTTTCACCGCCAACCAACTTGGCGCGAGCGCGGCCCTTGCGTCCCTGGACATTCTGACCAGCAAGGAGTCCTTGGTCGCGCGCGCCGCCTTGCAGGCTGGGCTGCGCGGCGAACTAGCGTCCTTGTGGTCCCTTCCGCATGTCGGGGACATCCGCCAAGTGGGACTCATTGTCGGCGTGGAACTGGTCAAGAACTGGCGCATGCGCGAACCGTTCGACCTGCGCGCGCGCGCGGGTATCCGAGTCTGCGAAGCAATGGCAAAGCGCGGCGTGCTGACGCGACCGGTCGGAAACATCATCGTGCTCATGCCGCCATATTGCACGACCGTGAGGCAGGTGCGGAGGATGGTCAGTGCTTTGCGCGAGGCGATTGAAGAAGTGCTTTAGAAAAAGCCCCAAGCACCAATATCCAAGCTCCAGAGAAACACCAAAACAAAGGCTCCAAACACCGTCATGCGTGGCTTGGTGCTTGGAGCTTGAAGTTTCTCTGGATGTTGGAGCTTGGGGCTTGGAGCTTTTCAGTGTCCGTGCTGATGTTCCTGAATGTATTCCTGCTTGAGGCCGAGTTTCTCCGGCGCGTGAAGCACCAGCATCTTCATCCGCACATCGGACGGGATTTCTGTGCGGGTCATTTTGGAAACGACAATCATCAGCGTGATCGCCAGCGGCACGGTCCAGATCGCCGGTTGTTCGCAGAGAATGCGCAACAGCGGATGACCCGCCCAAAATGAATCGAGCGGCAGCCATTTCAAATCGCTGAAGCTGGTCAACGAAATGCCCAGCAACGCGAGACATCCGCCCGCCAACATGCCGGTGGCCGCGCCGCGCATCGTCATGCCGCGCCACCACGCGCTCATGAAGAGCAACGGAAAATAACTCGCCGCCGCAATCGCAAACGCCTGCCCGACCATGAAGTTGATTTGAAATGGTTCGACTTGCATGCCGAGCAGGATGGCGACTGCGCCCACGATCACAGCGCAAATCTTGAACGCGCGCATTCGCTGCTGCGGCGTGGACTTTGGCCGCAGCATCCGGCCATAGACGTCATGCGCCAGCGCGCCGGTCATCGAGACAAGCAAACCGCTGAACGTGCTCATAAACGCGGCGAACGCACCGGCGCAGGTGATGCCGCTCAAGATTGAACCCCAGGGGATACCGCTGGACGGTTTCTGCGTGTTCGTAGCAGCAGAGGAGAAAGGGGGAAAGGGAGCAGAGGAGACTGTTCCCCCGCGCTCCCCTGCTCCTTTTCCCCTCTGCTCCTTTTCTCCTCCACCCCCATGCTCGTTCAGAATGCGCGGCAACTCCAACACCACCTTATCCGTCCCTTTCGCGCCGACACCTTCGTAGAGTTGCGGCATGAGGTTGCGCCCCATCACGCCGAACACGGGCGGAAAGAGATAAAAGACGCCGATGAGAATCATCACCCACATGGTGGTGCGCTTGGCGGCGACGCCATCGGGGTTGGTGTAGAAGCGCACCAGGATGTGCGGCAACCCCGCCGTGCCGCAGACCAGCGCGATGATGAGTGAATAAGTGTAGAGCAAGGCGTAAAGCCGCACTGGACGCGCTTTGGCTTCGAGCACGCGCAAAGCAGATTTGAGCGACGGTGCATCGGCGGATGGCACTGCCCAAACGGAATTGTTCGAGCCGCTTACCAAGGCGACTCCATTGCTGATTGCCAGCGTCTCGAACTCTCGAAAGAGTTGCGTTCGCGACTTCGCCGAGAGGTTGACCGATTGGAAGACAACGTTGGTAAGGGACTTTTCAAAATGGACGCTGCTCTGACTAAATTCAGAGTAAATTCGCATTGCTACTCCGAAAGAAGCGATTCCGCTCGCCGAATACTTCTGACCGGTAATGAGCCGCCCGAACTCGCTGAGTGGCCGCGTCGCGCGTTGTAAAACCGAAGGCCGCCATCCCGTATCCCAGCTTGACGGTTGGTAAATGAAATAGCGATTTGTATTGAGCAATTCAGATTGCCGCGATGACAAATCCAAAGCGAGTCCAGTCTTGGCGGCTTTGGTCGTGAGTGGGCCGAAGGGAGAAAGCCAGGTCGAATCGGCGGGGGCTTTTTCAGGAAGCTCAAACCGCATGATTCCAGCCTTGAGGTCGAAGAAGTCAGATTTTCGCTTTGGAAGTAATTTTGCGGCAACGGTTGATGGTAACGGTAGACTTAATCCCGCCACATCCACAGCCCCGGTGGGTCCAGCAGACGTTACTCTAACCGTGGCGGTGACGGGGCCAAATTTATTCGTCATGGCTGGCGGTTCTATCGCATTTCCATAAGTCATGATTGGCCCAGGTGGCAAAGCCAAGGTTAAGCTGGGCGCGTGTATTCCATCTAAATCCGCGGTTGAAGCAGTCGGGCTTGCTGAGTCTTGAACCTGACTGTCCGACTCGGCCAATGAGGCATTAGTGAGGCTATGACCGCCGGGTGATCGACGACCATCATTCGCCCCGAGTTGCTTCCCATAATGTCCATAGACCGCCATGAGGACGAAGATGGGCACGGAGATGGCGAACATCTTGGCCCAGTATTGAAACGCCTGCACCAGCGTGATGCCTTTCATGCCGCCGAGCGCGACGTTAAGCGTGATGACCGCGCCCACCAGCACCACGCCCGCCCAATACGGCAGGCCGGGGAAAATGTAGGCCAGCGTCGTCCCTGCGCCTTTCATCTGCGGCATCGTGTAAAAAAATCCGATGAACAGCACGAACACGACGGCGATCTTGCGGAACAGCGGCGAGTCGAATCGGCCTTCGGCGAAATCGGGAATCGTATAAGCCCCGAAGCGCCGCAGCGGCCCGGCGATGAACAGCAGCAGGAACAAATATCCGCACGCGTAACAAACCGGATACCACAGCGCATCGTAGCCACTGCTCATCACCATCCCGGCCACGCCCATGAAGCTGGCGGCGCTGAGGTATTCGCCGGAGATGGCGCTGGCATTCCAACCCACGCTGACGCTGCGTCCAGCCACATAAAAATCGTGGGCCGTCTTCGATCTCCGTGCCGACCAAAAACCGACCCAGACCGTGGCGATGACGGTGATGGCGCTGAAGGCGAGTATCCACGGGTCGATGGTGGCGAAGTTCATGCTGGCAGAGGGGAAAAGGTGAAAGGGAGAAAAGGAGATTATGCGCGTCTGCTTGGTCTGGGCAAAAGCCAAACGTCCGGGTTGTTCTGCATCTTCACTAGTTTGCCGAGGATGCGGTCGTAGGCGCGATGGAGTTCGCGACCATCTTTGGCGGTCACGTAGCCGCAGCGAACAGAGTATTCAATCCACGATAGGGTTTCGGCCGCCTCAGCTTCGCCGCCGTTCAGTTTATCGCAGAACGCGGCTTCGTATCGGCGCCGCCGCCAGCCCTCAGCAATGTGACCGGAAACTGACTGCGACGAGCGTCGCATCTGATCCGTGAGTGAATACATTTCCTCGCGAGGGAATCGCTTCGAGAGTTCAAACAGCCGCATTGCTGCTTCCACCGAAAGTTTGTAAACGTCCAATTGCCAATGGTGCGTAATCTTCACAGTTGATTTCATAGGTTTGTATTCTCCTTTTCTCCTTTTCCCCTTTTCACCTCTTCCACTTCACTTTCTTCCAGCGCAATCGAACGTTTGATGAAAATCCACGCGATGATCCACACGAGCGGAAAGAACAACACGCCGAGAATGAACCACGTCAGCGTGAACCCAAACACGCGCGTGGCCATCACTTCGGGAAAGAAATAGTTCAGCAACGGCAGGCCGAGCAGCGCGAGGAGGAACGTGGCAGCACAGGCGATGGAGAGCTTGAGTTGCCGCCGCATCAGCGTGTGCAGGAATTCCTCGCTGTGCATGTCCGGCTTTTCAGATGTTGGCTTTTGCATGGGTCGTGCGGTGTTGTAGCGGACAGGGGTGCCAATTCCAAGCTCCATCCTTCAAGCTCCAGACGAATCGTTGATGTGCCTGGAAGCCTTTTGGCGCAACCGTCGCTGGCAACTTTTGTTCTCCCACATCACGCACGGCGACCTCTGTAAAAACTGAGAGTCGCCCGGCTTCGTTTCACTTCGCATAGCGCCGCAGATACTTTACCGCCACGGTCAAATCCCGGGGCCACGGCGCGGTGATGGCAACGGTCGCGCCGGTGACGGGATGCGGGAACGTCATCTCGCCGGCGTGCAGCGCCACACGCGAGATCAGCGGACGCTCGGTTTGATTGGGCTTCAATCGATAGGTCGATTTCAGACGCGACAACAACAGCGGACTGCCGCCGTAAAGGGAGTCGGCGACAACGGGCCGGCCGACATGCCGCAGATGCACCCGAATCTGGTGCGTGCGCCGGGTTGCGGGCCGGCAATTCAACAGCGCGTAGCCGGAGAATTGTTCCAGGACTTCAAACTGCGTTTGCGCGTGTTTGCCGCGTTTTTCATCGACCCGGATCAAACCGGCGTTCGCCGGATGCGGCGCCAATTTCGCTTCGACGGTGAACGTGGCTTCTGGCGGCGTACCGTGAACCAGCGCAACGTAATTGCTTACCGGCTTGTCCGTGCCGAAAAGATTCGCGAGGGCTATCAACGTGGGTTTGCTTTTGGCAAGCAACAGGACGCCGCCGGTTTCGAAATCAAGCCGGTGTGCGTTCATGAGGTAGGACAACCCGCGTTGTCTGGCCCATGCCGCGCCGCGCTCGATGCCGGCGTGAAGCAATGTCATCAGGTTTGGCCGGTGCGCGTCGAAGCGATCCGGCGACGTCAGCAGATGGCCCGGCTTGTCGATCGCGAGCAGGTGTGCGTCCTCGAACAGCACGGGGATTTCCCAAAACTCGCGGGTGGCCGGCGAAGAAAGTTTGATGGGGTTGTTCACAGAATTCCTCCCGCCTTCCAATTCGGTCAACGCGCCGAGGTCGCTGTTATTGCTGACTCACCTGGCCTCTGGGGATTTGCAGGTAACCCAGTTCCATCTGTTTGCGAAACCAATCGTTGAAGATCTCGAGTTGTCGCGACTGGCGGACCGATCTGAGATAGTTAGGCAAATCGGCTTTCAATCTGGATTCGTCCACCGGCAGTTGCGACATGACATGAAGCACCATCCCTCCTTCGCTCGTGGGAACGAAGCCGCTGGTCTTGCCCACGGGCGTCTTGAAAGCGATTTCCTTGAGAAAGGACAAATTGATCCGCTCCTCGAACCCGGGCAACGTGCGCGACGCCAGCGAAAAGGACGGCAAGGTCACCGGTTTGACTTTCGCTTCTTCGCACACGGCGGCAAAGGTTTTCCCCGCCGCCAGACCAGCGGTCAACGCGGTCGAAAAGTTGGTGCCGGCCTGGCGCGCCAGTTGGATCGCCTGAACAAACCGGTAATCGGCCGTCACCTGCTCGCGAATCTTGTCCAGCGGCTGGATCTCGCTGGGAATTTTTTTCTGGAAGGCGATGACATAAACACCGTCCTCACCGGCGATGGGATTGGCGAACGGTTCCTGTTCCGTGAGAGAAAAGGCGGCCTTGGTGAAATTCGGCGGGGACAGGAACTCCACCGGACCGTCCTGAATGTCGAACGGCGCGGTGACTTTGACCTCCAGTTTCTTTTGCGCGGCGAGCTTGTCCAGATTGTCGGCGCGCTGGGGCGAGAGGTCGGACAGCTCGGTGGCAAATACAGCGGCCGCTTTTCGGGCACCCAGCAAAGCTAGTTCATTGTGCATCTCCACCTTGATCTTCTCCTTGGCCTCTTCCGGTGATTTGGCCTCCCGATAATAATTGGTGCCGCGTTTCTGATAGATGTATTCCAATCGCTCATTGAGGTTGGTCAGCTTCGCCATCTCCACATCGGCTTCCACAAAAAAATTGGTCATCGCAAACTTCACGTAACGGACCTGCACGCGGTCGGGCAGGCGGTAGCGCGGCATTTGATTGGTATAAAACCGGCCGACCGCTTCGGGCGTCACGACGACGGACGCCAGGTGATTCGAGCTGGTGAAGAACACCGCTTCCGTGGCCATCTCCTGCTGCTCACGGCGGTAGAGCGTTTCCCCCTCGTGCGGTGTGATCAACTGGCCGCTCAGTCCCAACACGGAAATCATCTGTTGGATGCCCAATTCATGACGGATGAAACGGGCGAAATCGCTTTCGCGAAAGCCGGCGGGCCGCAGGACCCGCTCCAAAAAAGTTTCATAAGACGAAGAGCGCAACACTTCCGCCGCCAGGCGGGCAACCGCCTCGCTGCTCACCTGGATATTCAGGTCCTTCATCTTCTCGTTCAGCAGCACCTGATTGTAGGTTTCGCGATTGACGTTGAAACTCGTTCGTTTGGCCTCGGCATCCCGGTCCGGCCAGTCGCCATGCGTCACGAAATAGCGCAGATAAACATCGCGTTGGGCGGCCAGAAACTCCTCCTCGCTGATGGGATGGCCGTTGACCATGCCATAATCCGCTCTACCGCGGGTGGGGCCGGACATCTTGGAATACGGGGAAAAGAAAACCACAAAGCTGATCACGATGATCACAATGATGGCCCACCACAACCAGGTTTGATGACGTCGAATCGTGCCGAACATAAAGTTATCTCAAAAAATTAGAGGGCGCACCCTAGCCGTCTTTACCATCACGGGTCAAACGCAAAAAGCGGTGGTGCGCGGCGTTAAATCCAACTTTACAAGCCCTGGCGGATTGTGCGACGCTCGCAGCCCTATGTTAAACATCAGGAAATTCTTTCCGCTCGTGCTGCTGCCCTTGCTGTTGGCGGGTTGCTCTTCCATCACCAACCTCACCCCGTTGCAGCAGACCCGAAATGCCACCGGGTTGTATCCCGTGGAGGTCGCCCTGGCGTCACGACAGCAAACTCTGCGCTGGGACAGCATCAAGCCATACGTGGTGGTCGGCGTCGATTTCTACCCGATGCGCCCCACCCCGCTGATGAAAAATCGCTGGGAAACGCTGGTGCCCGTGGCCGCCACGACCAACGCGGCCTACTACAAGTTCAAATTTGATTTCCAATACAACAGCATTCCCCATCCGCGCAACGACAGCAAATTGTCCGGCGAATACAAGCTGACCATCCTGGACAAATAGCAGCTTGTTCAAAAATCTTGAACTGCAACGTAGCCACCGACGTGAGGAGGTGGATTTCCCAGCCAGTCGAAGCGAATTGTCCGCCTCGTTACCTCGGCGGCTACTGTTTGAACGGGCAGTCAGGTCGCTTCATCCGGCGTTGCCGTCGCCATTGCCGCGCGGCTTGAACGCCGCCAGATAAAGCGACTCAAAATCCCTTGCCGTGATCGGTCGCGGGTTGAAAGATGCCGTCCATTGTTGAGCGGCTTCACGCGCGAGCAGTTTGATTTTGGATTTTTCCACATCACATTCCGCCAGCGAACGGGCGATTTGCGCCGCGTTCAACAGCGTTTCCAACCGTGCGATCAGTGCATTCACCGCCTTCTCCAAACCGTCGCTGACACAAGCGATCTCCGGCGCCGAAGCCAGTTCCGCATACGCCCGGCGCGCGTGCGGCTCGCGTGAGTTGAACCGAACCACGAGCGGCAACAGGATGCCGACCGCCTCGCCGTGCACCACACCGTAATGCGCTGTGAGCGGATTCGCCGCGGCGTGCGCCGCGCCCAGCATGCTGTTCTCGATTGCCGTGCCCGCAAACGCCGCGCCGAGCAACATCCTGCCGCGCGCAGCGAGATCGTTCGGGTTTTTCAGGACGCGCGGCAAATTCGGCACCGTCAGCTTGAACGCCTCGTGCGAATACATCAGCGAGAGTTCATTTCGATTCCTCGCGACAGCGGTTTCCACGGCGTGAGCGATGGCGTCGATGCCGGTATGCGCGGTCACCGCCAACGGCTGTGAAATCGTGAGTGCCGGATCGAGAATGGCGATGCGCGCCGCCGCTTTCGAGTCACCACAAGCCATCTTCTGATGCGTCTTTTCATCGGCGATGAGCGCGAAGGACTGGCATTCGCTGCCGGTGCCGGCAGTGGTCGGAATCGCGATCAACGGCAGCATGGGCTTCGTCGCTTTGCCTCGACCCAAGTAATCCCGCATACGCCCGCCGTTGGTCAGAATGAAATTGCAACCCTTCGCCGTGTCCATTGCGCTGCCGCCGCCCAACCCGACGATGGTGTCGATGCCCGCGTTTCTGGCGACCGCCGTGCAATTATCGACGCAAGCCGTCGTCGGATTTTCCCGCGCCTCATCAAAGATCGTCACCTTCAAACCGGCGGCCCTGAGAAAGCGATGCACCCGTCCCGCATGGCCGGCGGCAACAATGCCGGGATCGGTGACGAGTAAGACTCTTTTCGCGCCGAGGCCGCGCGCCAGTTCGCCGACGCGCGCGACGCTGTTGACGCCAAAGACCAGGCGTGTGCGCGGTTGGTGGTCGAACGCCCTCAGATCGAATTCCCGGAAAGCAGCCCGTGCCCGCGATATTTTTGTCTTTGATTTCAAAACAATTCGGAACGCTTCAAACCCTACCCGCAATCAGACGCGACAATTCCCGCTTCTGTTCAATGCGCGCGCTGAAATGGTCAACCCGAAATGGTCAGGCCTGTTCCATCGAACGCCCCTTGTAAAGAAACTCAAACCGGTTGTCGAGCGTGTGGTGAATCCTGTGGTCGTTGCGCAAATGTTCCAATTCAAACCCGCGTGTGCCTTCAACGAAGGCCCTCTCCGCGATAGCGATGTGCCGCGCGAATCAAGGTCAAACCTGTGCGAGCCGAACTTTCGCAAATGCAGCTCAAACGAAAGCCGCGCGCAATGAATAGGCTCTACTCATCTACTGCCACGCTTGCCAATGCTTCTTCCGATCGCTCTAGTTCGCGGGTTTTCATCATCTGTCGCGGGCGACTTCTTTCAGCAATCTTTGACAGATTTCATACGCGGCGGCCAGACGAATCGCACGTACAACTTTGATGCCTCTGATTTGCGCAACTTCGTCCAGCGGCCGGTTCATCAATCCGGCGAGCGTGCCGTATTTATCGAGGAGAGCGTTTGCGCTGTCCATCGCCGAGTAACCGCGCCCGCCGCTTCCAATGAGGATCGCCAGAAGTTCGGCGTCCGAGCAATTCGCCGCGCCCAGCTCGAGAAGTGTTCGTCCCGGTTTCACAGGCGAATGAAAGGACAAGCGATGCAGTTCCGCAAGAGGGATTACCGGAGCGGGACTTGATACCTACCCGTACTTCAGTACACTCCCTCCACAATCGTTTTCTCCATCGCACCGGACCGTTACTTTTTTGTGCGCCCTTTGGATTTTCCGTTGGCCGGCAGCACTTCCAACTCGGTAACGAGGTCGAGGTCCAGGATCGAAAACGTGTGGTCATTTCGCAACGCAACGATGGTCGCGCCTTTCTGGTCGTAGGCCAGAAACTCGTTGTGCGGGATCGGGAACGTGCGTCCATCAGCGGTGTGAATGGCAAATGGACGGAACGGCCGCGCTTGATGCATCGTTCGCAACTCTTCGATTTTCATGGCTTAACCTTAGCAAATCCTCCTGCGGCTTCAACTGGTTTCAATAAGCCCCTTTCCAGAATCGTCTGCTCCATCGCGCCGAACGAGCGCACTTCAGCCACCTCGTCCCAGGCGTAGGGCGCGCGCGGTTCGCGGCGGATAGCTTCTCCGCGTTCGAGGAAACGCATCGTCCTCCCAAGTCACGCAAGGAACAAGTCGGCGGATACGCCGAAATGCTTCGCAAGGATGCGGACGTGGTTGAGGGTCAGTTGTCGTTCGCCGCGCAGGATCATTGCGCCCAACGTGCGGTGAACGTCCAGCAAGCGCGCCAAATCCGCTGCGGTCATGTCGTGGGTATCCAGCAGGTGTTGCAGGGCCTCCCGGCCGCTGACTTTTGGGGCGGTGAGTTGCGCGTGTTCCTTTTCGTAGTCCTCGATCAAGCGACAGAGCAGATCGAAGTAATCTTCCTGGTCGGCGGTCAGTTTGTGCCCGGCCATCGAGTCGGTGATTTCGGTCACGTTGTCGAAATCCACCTTGTCAGAAATAGGGCGAGGCAGGAGCAGCCGGCAAAGTCCAGCGTAGTCCTTGGGCAGGCGGGCAAAATCATTTTTTGAGCGTGTCGTCTTCATAAAGTCTCTCTCCAACGGTCTTTGCTGTATTCGGCGTGCGTCAGGAAGCGCAGCATGTAAACGATCTGCCGGTTGAAGTGCATCGCCACGATCAACCGATAGTCGTTACGGCGCACATTGAACACCAGCACCTGTCGTCCGCTGCGGACTTTCACCGAGTCGGTATCGGGATAAGTCTGCCGCACATCAACGGGGTTTCGCCAGGATGCGGCTCTAACAATCTTGCGCCACGTTTCCAATTGCCGAGCGGCGGGCGGATGCATCTGTCCAGCCTGCACCAGAAGCGCCTCTTTGATGATGCGCACGGAGACAATTTGTATCCAGCAGGAAAATCTGTCAATGCCGGGCTTTTTAGCAAGGCCGTCCGCCTCAATACACCTCTTCCACGACATTCTTCTCCATCGCGCCGGGGCGCACCAAAGCCGCGATTCGGGAAGGCGGCACGTCTTCAACGGCCCGTTAGTGCAAGTAAAGGCCAGGGCTGATGGTTTCGACTTCGAAGAGAATGCCTTGTTTCCCTTCGATGGCCTGAAGCTTGCCGTCCGTGCGCACGATCACGTCGCCGTTGGCCGTGGCCGTGTCGAAGACCTCCGCGTACTGTGCGAGACGACCGCGAACGTCCTGTTCCAGCCGATGATCGGCATCCGTGGTGGAAGTGGCGACGGCGATGCGCGGCTTGACAACATCCAAAAATTCCTGACACGAACCGCCTGAGCTGCAGTGATGCGTGATCTTCAGCACGTGCGCGGGCAGGTCGGCCCGGTTCGGCGATTGCAAAAGGTGTTTCTCGTATTCGTCGTAACCGTCTCCGGTGAACAGAAACCGGGCGTTCCTGAATTTCATCGCCATGAACACCGACTGGTAATTCGTGCCGTGCGAGGAGGGCGGACAGGTGAACGGTTTGACGGTGACACTGGAACCCAGTTGGAATGTCGTCGGATTTCTGCCGCCGCCCACATGGACGACGGCGAGGTGGTGCCCGCCCAGTTCCGCAACCTCCAACGCGAGGCTGCTGGGGTTACCACCGTTGAGATAATCTGGCGCTGTATCACAACGCCACTCTTCTGGAAATTAGCGTGGGCGATCCGGCCAAAATTCAGGTCGAGCCGTGGCGTTGATCGAAAAACGAACCTTGGCGACTGGTTAAAGGGCAGCACCGGAGACTGGCAATAAGGTCGTGAAAGTGTCCCTCAGCGCGCCGATCACGGCGTTTCCACCGCGCGGAAGAACCTGACCGACGGATTGGCGGCGTTCACGCCATCCACCCGGATCAGTCCGTTGGTAAACACCAGTGGATTCGCCAGCAATGTCCAGTTGCTCAATGGCAGCGACACGTTGGTCGTGGCATAGACCTGAACATGCGACACGAGCTCAGCCGTCAGCGAACAATTGTCCACGCCCCCAAGGAACAACGTCAGGCCCCCGCCAGACGGGGCGCTGAGCGGAAGGAAACGAAGTGGCGGATTCAGGGCAGCACTCGCGCTGAGGGCCTTACCGTAGGGATTCGAGACGGCCACATTGTAGTTGCCCCCGCTGCAGGGCTGCATGACAAATGTCAACGTGCTGTTGGTTTCTCCCGGAAGGTTGACCCCGTCCTTGCGCCATTGATAACTCAAAGGCGCGCTCCCCACGGCGCTCACACTGAACGCCACCGTCCCACCCAACACGACCACCTGGTTGGCCGGGTTGGTGACAATGGTCGGCGGAACTTTACCGGCCCAGAGGAGTGCATTGGCCATGAGACGTGCGCCGTCAGTGCTGGCAACCCAGAAATCGCTGCGGGCGTCGCTGGAGGGCGGGAAGAAATTCAAACCCGCGGTTCGGCCCGGCGCAATTTCTTTAGCCCCCACGAGCGGTTGACCATTGCTCCAATGGGCAACGAGGGCAGCCCCTGAAGCAATGCTGATCGGATTGTTGTGAAAGCTTGACGATCCGCCATTGAACAAATTAACGCCATCGAGGATCGGATGAAGCGGCAGGTCTGCTGCCAACGTTAGATTACCGGGTTGCGCCTGACCCCCAGTCGTGAAGGGCAGATAACCGCCGGTGACAAATCGACCTTGGAGACCTGGACCGCTGGAATCGTAGAAGCCAAAGGTTGCCAGCACCACTCCACCATCCAGATCGACGTAATCAGCGAGCGCATTGCCCACGTTCGTGTTGTTGTTGAATCCAATGTCCGAATAGACCAGCACAGCCTGATAACGCCGCAAATCGGCGAGCGTCGGCACGGGGTTGCCGGCATCGACGCGGATGACGTCCACCTGCGAAATCGAGCCGACACCAAGGAGTTTGTTTTTCACGTCGGCGTTCCAGGTGTCCACACCCTCCGCCGCAAAAATCGCCGCGCGTGATCCGTTGCAAACGTCATAACCTCGCCACAGTCCGCCTAGGTCGTCCACGATGAAGACCTTGCCGTTGCAGTAGCTGAAACTATAGGCCGAGTCGAAACTGGTGCCGGCGCCAGACAAGACTGCCTGGGTAACGCGGTTGCCGGCACCGTCCCAAATCGACAGGATGCCGCCGCCGTTGTAAGTCAACCAGAAGCCGCCGACCGCGGCAATGCCACGGCTTTGCGGAGAGTTGGTTTCCCCGGCGACCGACCCGAACCCCTGGAGGTTGACGCTGCCCAAATATGCGCCGTTCGTGCTCCAGCGCGAAACCACTCCGTCCGCCATCGCGATGTATTCCGTGCCAGCCCCGTTCAACACCACCGACGATTGTGAGTCGAGGCTGCCGCCGGTCAGCGTGACGCCGGAATTGGTGAAAACTCCCGGCGACACCTGCCGGTAAATGATCGGGTCGGCATACGCCCGCGCCAGAACCTGCCCGCTCGCATTGGTAAATACGGAACGGAAATCCAGTCCCGGCTGGTACGTGGCAATCAATGTTCCCGACGCGCTGTAGCGGGCAAGATTCGTCACGCTCGCAGCGCCGCCATGCGCGCACCAGTAGTTGGTCCCGTCAAACGCCATTGTCATGACGGTGTACTGAAGCGGAGTGTCGGCAAACAGGAGATTGGCAAAATAATTGGTCTTGAACGAGCAACCTTCACTGATGAAGGCGGGCGGCGGTGCGAAAAAGATCGGGACGTTGACGGAAGTGCCGGCACTGCAACCGGAGGCATTGAACACGGTCAATCCAAGCGTCACGTTGCCCGAGGCGCCGGCGGTGTAGGAGATGGTCTGAACATTCGCCGCACTGGTGATGGTGCCGTTCACGATGGTCCACGCGTAGCCGGCATAACCACTCGGAGCGCCGGCCTGGTTGCCGAAGGAATTCGCACTAACACTCGCCGGCGACGGTGTAATTGTTGGCGTTGCAACCGGGCTGACCAAGGTGACCGTGGCGTCATTCAAAGTGGTTGTCGTGGGATCGTCCGTCACGACGTTGATGCCGCCGTCGGCGGTAACCACACCTTGATTGGTGACCTGACAGACGCCTGATGGCAAAGGACTGTTGATCGTCACCTGGAAAACGATCGTGACCCCTTTCCCCGAGGGAAGCGTGCCGAGGTTGATCGGCGTGAACAAATAATGTGCGCCGCTCTGGCTGCCCGGTTGAGCGCCGGAAGCCTGACCTGAAACCGGCAATCGCCTTTCGCCCGTGGTGAGAAAGCCGTACATGACGTTGTCTCTGGCTTCTGAAGCGTAGCTGTCCGCCAAACCCGCGGCGTGACCCATCTCGTGCATCACGGCGGTGAGCAGATCGATCCGACCGGCCGGTAGGCTGTGCGGATCAGCGTAGAGTCGAGTCGCTATAGCCGCGTTTGCGAACTCAGAATCATCCAAGGGTGTGGGATCAATGAACCAGCCGTGACCGGCGGCATTCGGACTCAGCGTCACTTGGTTCAACGTGGAAGAACCGAGATACCAACCGGCCAGGTCGGTTACTTTGAATTCTACCTGCTGCAATGCGGCGACCTGCTCACTCGTCAACCCGGCGGCCCGCCAGCGTTGCTCGGCGGCTGCGACGATGTCTTCCAACCTGGCGTCGTTCAGAATCGTGTCGTCCTCTGCTGTGTCGAAGTCATTCGGACTCGCAACGGTCAGCGTCGCGGTAGAGGCGGACGGCTCCGATGAAGTGCGCGGCTTGATCTCCGCGAGGATAGCCGCTTGCACACCGCCGGGCGCAGCAATCAGCGGTGTGCTGCAAGCCGCGCCACCCACGAAACCGCCGCCGGGTGGAACGTTCACCGTCGCGCTGCCGGTCGGGATTCCGCTCCCGCTGTTGTTGCCTTGAGCAAAGGCAATGACCGCAGCGGTATCGGCGGCGGCGCCGGCGTAGCCGGGCAATCGTACCGTGGTGCTGTTTCGCTGGCGGAGCCGGAAGTCGGTCGCGCCGTTGGCGCCACTGCCGGCAATCGAATTGGCCAGCGCGCCCGCGCCACCGAACTGGAGGCAGACCGCATTGGCGTTGCCGACCAGCGTGCCGGCGTTCAACAAGACGCCGTTGATGGCGAAGGTGCCCGGATTGGTGACCGTATTGCCGGTAATCTTGACGTTGAGCGCTGCGGTGCCGGCACCTTCGCCCGTGATCATTTCGATGCCAACATTGTTGTATTGATAGACACGGTTGCTGCTGATCGTTACCGAATGACTGCCGGCATCGTGCGACTCCACATCAATGCCATCACCCTGGGCCGAGCCGGAATCGGCGACGCCCTGGAGGCCGACGACGTTGTTCGAGATGGTGCCGGTCACCACGCTGGTGCCGATGCCTTTGTTGGCGGTGATGGCACCGCCTTGCACGGTGCCGGAAATGGTGTTGCCGGCGATCATGTAATTGAGCGAACCGGGCGCGTTGTGGTTGCCAGTCGAAACCACAATGTTCCCGCCCACCAGCGATGAGTGTCCATAGGTCAGTGTGTTGTTGGAAAAAGTAATGCTCATCACCGCGGTGTCCTGGGCGTTCGCGTGGAAGTGGCTGTTGGCGTTTGTGCGGAAAGTGCAGCCGGTGACGCTTGCAGTGAGATTGGCGGTGCCCTGGCCCTGGATTTGAATGCCGTCGTTCCCGGTGGCTTGATTGTTCTGGATCGTGCAGGCACTGATGGTCAGGTTCAGGGAGTTGGAAGAATTCAATACGCGCAGGTTGTCTTTGACGCCGCCGCTGATGGTGCTTCCGGTGATTGAAGCGGTGCCATAGAGTCCGTTGAGGATCACCGCGCCTTCGTCCGGCGTCTGCAACGTGCTGTTGCCATTGAGGCCGGTGATCGAGTTGCTGATGATCGTCAGGTTCGTCACGCCGCTGCCAAAGATGCCGAAATTCGGATGGTCATTGAGTTGCATCGAGGCGAGCGAAACATTCTGAGCATTGATCAGGCGGACGCCGATGCCAGCGCTCGCGCCATCGCCGCCAATCGTTTTTTGGATCCTTCCGCCGCTGCTGGCCACGCCGGTCCCGGTGACGGCGAAGCTGCCGGCGGTGTTGTTCAGCACAATGCCATTGGGACCGTTGGTCGCTGAAACGCTGATGAGGAAAACGTTAAGGGTTCCGTTCTCGAGGTCCACGGCCGTGGCATTCGTGGCCGACACAAGGACGTTGCTGATGGTGAGCGTTCCAACAATGGTTCCGAAAATTCCGCGCCCTGCGCTGCCGGTTGCGCTCAGTCCCAACACCGAATTCCCACTGGCAAGTGCGATTGCGTCTGTACCCGAACTGCTGATGGCAGGCCGGCTGGTTGCGGTGACCAGCGTGTAACCGTTGACCACCAAGTTGACGCCCTGACCGATGAGTTGTTGGTTGTTCTTCAGAGTAATGCCGCCGGTATAGGCGCCGCTGCCCTGGTAAACGAAAATGATGTCGGCAGCGAAGGACGCGGCCTGTGCGGAAGCGAGGTTGTCGAACGGCGACGAGGAGCGACCGGTGCCATTGGTGCCAGTGTTGTTCACGTACCAAACGCGATTACTCACATTGAGGGTTACAGTCGCCAAGCCCGTCAGCCCTCCGGTGTCCGTGATGGTGTAATTGAAAGTGTCTGTGCCTACAAAGCCCGCCCCCGGCAGATACGTAAACGTGCCATTGGCGGCCAGATTGACCGTGCCGCCATTGGCAGTGAGGCCATTGACGATGGGCGTCAGGGTGAACGAATCGCCGAGAAACTCGGCGTCGTTATTCGTCACGCTGCCTCCCGGCACAAATAGCTCCGGCCCGGCGCCCGCGCCGCCGCCCACGCGCAGCAAGGTGTTGCCGATGGCGGTGTAGGCGTCGTCCTTCGCCAGCGGCGAGACATTCACCGAACCGTTCACCAAGGTTACGTTGGGGTCGAGTGGGTCGCTGAACACCGCGTTCGTGACGCCGATCGGGCCGCTGTTCGTGATCACGACGGTGTATTTTAGCGTGTCCCCCGCGTCGGCATTGCCGTTGCTATTATTGTCCACGGCCAACTGCGCTGTCTTGGTCGCGGAAATGGAAACCACTCCAGAGGCGTTGCCAGCCATCAAAACTGCGGCAATAAACATCAGGAAGCACGTCGTTTTCATCGTAGAAAGTTCTCTTCTGAATTCGGCAACCACTTCATCAGGTTGTAAACACCGTTGCTGGCAATCTTCTTAAATCCAAGTCGTTCGTACAAACCGCGCGCCCGGTTAAAACTTTCCACGTAGATTGTCGCCTGTTTGCCCAGCCGCGCGGCCTCCGCGAGAATATCTCCGAGCAATTTGGTTCCGATACCTTGGTTGCGGTACTGAGGCAACAGCGCGATGTCCATGATCCGAATCTCGTGCTCCCGCCGATGAACGTATAACCGGCCCGCCGGTTGTCCTTCGACAAGGATGATTTGAAAGTTAGCGCCGGGATAATCGGATTCATAAGAGCGACGTTGCGCCTCGAACTGCATCCGCAAGAATCTTTCGCGCTGCGGTTCTCCCCAGCCGATCTGGGCCAGTTCTTCCTGACGCGTGCTGGCGTAAACCTCGAAGAGAAACGCCTCGTCCCCTTCGCGCACCGCGCGAAGACTCACGCGATCTTGCAGGGTTGTTTTGGAGAGGAGCATAAGCAACGGACAATCTGTCGCGTTAGTGCCGGCCAGTTTACGTTCGCGGTGGAAACACTCCTTGTAGAGCGATGCAAAAATTCAGGGTGAGGTAGGGCATCAGGTTGTTGTGCGGCTGACTGCCGCCAGCCACAGCCATCATCGCACTGGACATTTGAGTGGGTGAATTGGCCGTGGTGCGATACGCGAATCCATTCGCGGACCTCGCGAGTGAGACGGTTGGGTCGGGCGCCTGGACGTCGGCGGGATCCGTCGCGGCTTGAACAATGTGAGTATGCGCGGGAATCTCCGAATCCAGCAACGTGACAATGTCGGAGCCGCCGGTTTCTCCCAAATCGTGATTGGAAAGACCGGGACCCTGTCCCGGGTGCATCGGTGCGGCACCTTGAAGATCGGGCAAGGCAAACGTGCTCCTTCCATCGCCACCATAAGTAGTACCGAGAAGCGAGAAGAGAGCGGTATTCTGCGAGAGGGGCAGGAGCTGCCCGTTGCAAAAAGCCCAACCTTTGGGCGCAAAGTTGAACGGGAAGATTCGGATTTCAGCGACAAATGGATCGGCCATGATTTTTCTTAGGTTGGAGACGGGAAGATCCCGAACAGACTGATGATAAAACTTACGCAAAGGTAGGGCTGGAAGTTGGTGTGCGGCTGGCTGCCGCCGACGCTCGGCAGAACCGCGGTGTTCAAGGCCACAGCGGGCGGGCCTTGCGTGAACATTTTAATGGTCGGTGACGCCGCAATCACATTGTTCCCTGGGTTCGCCTGATTGCCGGCGTTCGTCGAAGCCAGCAATGGATGAGCGTGAATGGGAATCTGTTGAACAGTGAGCGTCACTTCTTCAACTCCGCCGGTTTCAGCCAGAACAAAACCGTTGCCTTGATGGATTGGCAACCGACCGCGCAGGTCGGGCAGCGCAAAGGTGCTTTGTCCGTCGCCGCCGTAGGTAGTGCCGATTAGGTTGAACAACGTCTCGTTTTCCGAGATGGGCAGCAACTGTCCTTCGCAAAACATCCAGCCGGCCGGCGCGAAGTTGCCGCCGAACATTCTAATTTCTCCGACGTAGGGTTGTGCCATGGTTTTGTCCTCAGTTCTGGGATGGAAAGATTCCCTGCAACGCGATGCAAAAGCTGATGGTCAGGAACGGCTGCATGTTGAGGTGAGCCTGGCTGCCACCAACATTGGTCACCGCGTCCGGGCGCAACGTGGTCAGGTTGGCAGGCCCGGCATAAACATTGTTGGCCCCGCCGAGAAAGTTGTTTCCCGGATTCGGAGTGAAGGGCGGCTGACTCGGATTCGCTCCAGTGTCCAGCGAGGCAGTTGGAACATGTGTGTGCGCCGGCATTTCGTCAATGGTCAGTGTATGCGACTGCTCGCCGCCGTTTTCGCCCAACGTGTGACCGTTGCCGACGTGGATAGGTACGCGGCCTTGAAGATTGGGCAAGGCAAAGTTTACACGACCATCGCCGCCGTAGGTGGTTCCCAACAACGAGAACAGCGCCTGATTCTGGTTGATCGGCAGGAGCTGGCCGTTGCACAAAGCCCAACCTTTCGGCGCAAATCCGAAACTCATCAACCTGATTTCACTTAGAAACGGTTCGGCCATAAGCTTCTGATTCGGTTTCTTCTCTCATCCTATCGCAGGTGGCGGCTGGAGCGTTGTCCTGAATCGTGCGTCACCGGACGATTAAAAATGGCCTCGTAGTCACAATAGTTCCGGTGCTGGATGCCAACCGGCACGATGAACATGGTGAAAAGTCCCAAGTCGGCGTGCTCAAACCAGTAGGTGTCCTGCGGCAACGGTCTGGTTGGTGGCCCGATGAAGCGCAACGCAAACTTTTCGTTCTGCGCATCCTCCGCAATCGGTGCCGAAGGATCCCCGGGCGACGGACGCCACCGCGCTTCGGCGAGTTCGAGTTGCACCGGGGCACCCGCGTGGTCATAAACACGGAATCGGCCACCGACGCGCGCGGCGAACGCCGCGAAGCTGATGTCTTCAAGCGGTACGGTTCTCCTGCTGGCTGAGGCGTTGAGTACCAGCACAGGGGCCAACACGGCGCCGGCTGCCAGCCTGGCAGAGTCACTCAAGAATTCACGACGAGTATGCAAAGTGTAACGCCGATCCAACAGCATACGACCCAACGTTGTTCATCAGGTCGGCAACCACATCAACTGTTACCGTAACCGCAAGGAGAGGTCAATGTTTTAGTACGCAACTGTCGTGTAGCAAACAAAGTTGGAAAAGAGTGTGCGATCAAAGTTGGAATGGATTCAGAACACTGGGCAATGGAGCAGAACGATGGGTTTGGCTTCTGGGTCTGGAGCGTGGCGGAGGTAGTAAATGTCTCCATCGGGGC